>DATMEE010000585.1:0-19161 GCA_035557035.1 Phycisphaerae bacterium | reverse complement strand
GTTTGCACCGTCGACGCGCAAGATTAGAATTGCGGCAGCGAGCCAAGCGACACACTCGCTTGATTCAGGGAGCATCATGCCCAGGGATTGGGTTATCGCAGCACCATGGCACGACCGCGACGGATTGGCGCAGCGGCTCGGCACCTCGCCCATCGTCGCACAGGTCCTCTACAACCGCGGCCTCACGGACGAATCCGCTTCGCGGCAATTCCTCGCCCCGCAGATGACCGACATCCTCCCGCCCGAGGCCATCCCCGCCACGCTCGAAGCCGCCGACCGCATCGCCGCCGCCATCAGCGCCGGCCGAAAGATCGTCCTCTATGGCGACTATGACGTCGACGGCATCACCGGCGTGTCTATCTTGTGGCACTGCCTGAAGCTGGCCGGCGCGAACGTCGACTTCTACATTCCCCGCCGCCTCGAGGAGGGCTACGGCGTCAACTCCGAGGCGATCGACACCATCGCCAACGACGGCGCGGGCATGATCGTCACCGTCGATTGCGGCGTGACCGCCCTGGAGCCCGCCGAGAAGGCCAAGCGCCGCGGCGTGGAGTTCATCATCACCGACCACCACGAGCCGCATCGCGCCGCCGACGGAACCGCGATCGTGCCGGAGGCCGTCGTGGTGCATCCCACCGTCTGGAAAACCGGCCCGTCCAACTATGCCAACCCGCATCTCTCAGGGGCAGGCGTGGCACTGAAGCTCGCCTGGGCCGTCGCCCAGAAGCTCTCGAACTCGCAGAAAGTGCGGCCCGAGTTTCGCGACTTCCTCATCGATGCCGTCGGGCTGGCAGCCCTCGGCACCATCGCCGACGTTGTGCCGCTCATCGGCGAGAACCGGGTCATCGCCCACTACGGCCTGCGCGGCCTGGCGCAAAGCAGAATTCCCGGCGTCCGTGCCCTCATCGCCACCGCCAAGCTCAGCGGCAAATCCCTGAGCGGATACGACATCGGCTTCAAGCTCGCCCCGCGGCTCAACGCCATCGGCCGCATGGGCCACGCGCAGATCGCGGTCGAACTCCTCACCCGCGCCTCGGATCAAGAGGCGGTGCTGATCGCGCAGAATCTCGAGAAGCAGAACGGCGACCGCCAGCGCCTGCAAAGCCGCATCGCCAAAGACGCCCGCGAAATGGTGATCTCCCAGCGCCAGAACGATGACACCATCCGAGGCATCGTGCTGCACTCCGCCGGCTGGCACGCCGGCGTCATCGGCATCGTCGCCAGCAAAGTCACCGAGGAGTTCGGCCGCCCGGCGGTCATGATCGCCACCGAAAACGGCGTCGGCCAGGGCTCCGGCCGCAGCGTCTGCAATTTCGCCCTGCACGAGGCCTTCGCCCATTGCGGGCAGCATCTCATTTCCTACGGCGGCCACGCCCGCGCCGCGGGGCTGAAGGTCGAGACGGCCAAGGTTGCCGACTTCACCGCGGCCTTTCAGGAGCGCGCGGGCAAGCTGCTGACGCCGGCCGATCTGCGGCCGAAACTGACCCTGGACGACGAGATCGGCCTCGATGATTTGTGCCCTGAGCTGGTCACGGCCTTCGAGCGCCTCGAACCCTTCGGCGCCGGCAACACCACCCCCCGGCTCGCCTCGGGCTGGCTGGAGCTCTACGGCGAGCCGCGGGCCGTCGGGACGAACAAGTCGCACCTGCAGGTCACGCTGACGGATGGGCGGCACCGCTGCAAGGGCATCGCCTTCGGAATGGCCGCCTCCGCCGCGAGCTTACAGGACCATCGCCGCTGCCGCGTCGCTTTCGAGCCGATCATCAACGAATGGCAGGGCCGCCGCACCGCCGAGATGCAGATCATCGACTTTCAATT
Organism: Phycisphaerae bacterium; assembly: GCA_035557035.1. Lineage (GTDB taxonomy): Bacteria > Planctomycetota > Phycisphaerae > UBA1845 > UTPLA1 > JADJRI01. The sequence goes on along the minus strand of DATMEE010000585.1, from coordinate 17,343 downwards.
CCCCGCCTGACGCCGCCGCACGCGCGCAACGCAACAATACCGGCCCTCGCGAAAAATATCTGAAAGAATTACAACCTTCGCTGCATTTGTATCTTAAGTTTGATTTGTCTCCGGCAAACGCCACCGCACCGGAGACGACAGTGACGCGAGGCGGTGGCCGGAAGCACGAGCTTCCTCCCATACCCCGGCCTTTCTTGGAGAAGGCTGAACTCATCCCTAATTCTCGCGGCGTCCGGCTCTGGCTGCCTCCTACAGAGCCGGGCGCCCACCTTTTTACCCATTCACTTTCCGCGTGTTGATCGACCCCGCCTTTTCGATACCATCTCGCAATTCATTCACTCACGCGGAACCAGAATGCCCACTCCTTCAGACAAAGTCATGTTCGAGATCTATCGCGAGGCCGACTACGGCCGCGAATATCGCGTTGTGTTCTTCACGGAACTGGACGAGCACAACAAGGAGCGTGAAATCAACCGCGCGCTAACGGGCGAGCACTTTTACGATGGTTTCATCACCGAGACGCGCAAGGACGAAGGCAAGCGGCGGATCAACGAGCTTCTTCGCCGGCTGAACAACGGAGAGACGCTCGACGCGCACGCCGTCGAATCACACCTCGCGGAATTGCTCGCCTGAAATATATCTGGTTGAGTTCTTGTTCGAGAAATGAAGCTCAGATTCGGCTTGCCGTTTGGCGTAGGTTATTGCCCCGCGCCACCGGGCGAATGCTTGGCATTATCCGGTCCCATCTCGGCGCGAACCTTCTCGATGTACTCCTCGATGATCTGCCGGCGATATTCGAGAACGTCGTCGGGCAGCTCTTCCGCCCGCAAGAGCATATCGAACGAATAGGAGCCATCGCCCCCCGGAATGGTGATCTTCGCCACGTAGCCGCCCGCGCGGCGCGGCGCGGACCCGTCCGCCGTCGCCACCGCCTCGCGCATTTCATCCGACAGACCCACCCAGATTCCCGTCCGGCGAATCTCGTATCGAATGCCGGTCTCGGCCTGCAGCAGCTCGAACGCCTGGCGAATCGACGACTGGTTCAGAATCACCGATGTGCCGTCCGCGATATTCGGCGGCAGCTTGAGCATCATTCCCGGCTCGAAGTCGATCGCCGTCTCCGCCCGGTCGGCCAGGTCGATCAGAATCTTTGACAAAGGCTCATTGGCGTACTTGATGGTCACCCGGCGTGCCATGCGGTTGGCAATCTGCGCCTCCATCGTGCGAATCGCGACGTGATCGCCGTTGGGAAACCAGACCCAGCCCAGCGAACCCGTCGCCACTTCCAGGATTTGAGCGACAGTCCCCTGACCCGACTTGGCGAGCTGCGCGTGCAGCAATCCGGGCGCATCGATCTTACTCGTGAGCCGATACTGAAGCCGCACGTTTTCAAAATTGGCAGGGGTATACGACGTCTCATTCAATTCGCGAAGCAGCTTCAGGTCGTCCCAGGTCGCCCGGCGATTGATTCGCTTCAACGGATCGCCCGCGAGCACCACGACCTTGTCCTCCCGGATTTCATAACGCATCCCGAGAGCACCGAGAATCTGGGGAAGGATTTCGCGCAGTGCCGCGTTTTGAACGACGACCTGCTTGACCTTTGTCTGGCTGCCCCACGGCAACAACGCGGCCGATGCGTCATCCAGCACGATCTCGACGCCGGCCTGCCGGCCCATTTCGGCCAGGGCGGCGGGAAGCTCCTGCTCGGCGATGGAAATCCGGGCAAGCGGTTGATCAAGCGCCTTTGCGACGTCAACGCCCGGTTCCGCAAGCACTGGATGAGCCAATGAACAGAGCGCCGCCACGGCACAGAGAGATCGCGCGAGAAGAGGTGTCATTTTTATGACCTTCCGTCACGTGTCCACTGGTTTAGCCGCGGCCCGAAGGGCCCCGGCGAGCGCGTGTCGATTCAACCCTCGCGCCAGTCCATGAAGCAGCAATACTATTGCAAAAACGCCCCATGAGGTGCTGAAAAAAGCGCGTTAGAACGGTTCTTCAAACCCACTCACCGTTCGGGGTCCAGTCGTCACAAACGCCGTGCCCGGCAACGATTCCGTGTCGCCCGTCTCACGTTCTGTTTCATCGAACGAAAAACTGATCTGGCCCCGCGACTGCGGCACGTCGAGCGAGACCAGAACCATCGTCGGACGAGATTCATCCGTCTCGAACGGCGCCGAAATCGGAGACTGTGAGCGAAAAATCGAGATCGCGATAACGGCCGCGGCCGCCAGCGGCGCGAGCCATCGCACGCCCGCCGGAAGCCGGTATCCCACCGAGGCGGGAGCACCGGATTTCGTCGCCTCTGCGCGCACCGCACTCGAAATCCGCGCCTTGAACGCTGACCAATCGACCTGCGGCATCGGGCCGGCCATCCGCCGAACCACGCGATCGACCGACGAGAGGCCGGCATCATCAGCCACCGCTTCGTCACGCTCGCGAACCGCACTGGAAACGGACCGATGAAACGACGACCATTCGACGCTCATGGGAACGTCGCGCCAGACGGCAAGCAAGCCGCCCAACCGCTCATACTCCGCGCGCGTCCGATCCAGTTCCGGCCGATCAGACAGCGCGCGCTCGATCTGCACTCGCTCGGCGGCGGAAAAATCGTCGTCCGTCGAGCGGGAGATCAGGGCTTCGAGTTGTTCGCGTGCTTCGGTCATTCCTCAATAAACTCCGCCAATGTCTTCTTCAAAGTCTTTCGTGCCTGAAAGACGTTCCACTTTACCATTTCAATGCTGCATTCCAGAATCTCGGCAACCTCTTTCTGTGGCACCTGCTCGATCGCGAAGAGAATCAGCGCCAGCCGCTGCTTCTCGGGAAGCGCCTCGATCGCCTTCGTGATGGCCGATTCTGCCTCGCCCGTCTGCATGATCTCGTCCGGCGAATCATGGGTTCCCTTTCGACCTTTCAGCTCGCGGTCTTCGCGGTCGTCGTCTCCTGTCGTCAGCGAAAGCGTCGGCCTTCTGGCTCGACGATAGTTGAGCGACAAGTTGCTCACGATCCGCAACAGCCACGAGCCGAACCGTTCCGTCTGCTCCAGAGTTGCGAGGGACTTGAAGCCTTTCAGAAACGCGTCCTGGGCCACGTCCATCGCATCCTGCATGTTGCCGAGCAGCCGGTAGCTCACCGACACGGCCCGCCGCTGATACCGCTCGATCAACGCGTCGTACGCGCCGAGATCGCCCGCCAGCGTGCGCGCGACATCGGCGGCGTCGAGGCGAGCAGCTTCCTGGCGTTCCAGGTCGGGTTGCAACGCATCGCTCATCCCTTAAGACCCATCTCCCGGAGCGAGGTTAGAGAAAATTTATGCATGAGTCCCCGATTCGCTTTGTCCGCCGTCCCGAAGCCAAGCTGAACTCGACACCGCTGCGATTCTCTCCCGTTTAGCCCCGGCCTGAAAGGCCCGGGTGCAGGGCAGAAAAACTTGGTCCAACCTGCCGCAAGAGCGCGGTTCGGCCTTCCGATAACCGGCCCTAGTTTTTCTGACCGCTGTGCACCCGGGAACATCGAGCAATTCTCCAATTGCATCGAAGCCCGAATGCGGCTGAAATCCGAGCGTATTCCTCGCAAATCTGTTTGCCCGTTTGCGGGAGTTCACCCCGCCGCGGCGGGTTTGCGTAGAGACCCCCGTTTCGGAGAAAGAGACATGCCTTCGCGATCCAACCTCACCCGTCGAACCTTCATGCAATCTACTGCCGCCGCGGCCGGAACGATGCTTTTTGATGGGACGCTTCCGGAGGCTCACTCGCAAAATGAGCCGGTCCAACCGAAAAAATCCGCCCGCCCGGTCGTTATCTCGAGCGCTAATGGATTGAAGGCGATCGAAACCGCCTATCGCATGATCGGAGAAGGCTCCGACGTGCTCAGCGCCGTGATCGCGGCGGTGAACATCGTCGAAGACGATCCCAGCGACAACAGCGTCGGCCTGGGCGGCATTCCCAACGAGGATGGCGTCGTCGAGCTGGACGCCTCGGTCATGAACGGCCCGACGCACAAGGCCGGCGCGGTCGCCTCGATCCGCAACATCCGCAACCCCTCGAAAGTGGCCCGGCTGGTGATGGAGCGGACCGATCACGTCCTGATCGTGGGCGAAGGCGCGCTGCGCTTCGCGAGGGCGCACGGATTCAAGGAAGAGGATTTGCTCACGGAGGAATCCAGGAAAATCTGGCTGGAGTGGAAGGAGAAAATGTCCCAGGACGACGACTGGTTGTCACCCGCCGAGGCCAAGGGCGAAAAGTCGGCGGCGCTGGACAAGTGGCTACGCACCTGGGGCACCATCAACTGCTGCGGCGTCGATGCCAACGGCGACCTGGCCGGCGTCACGACCACCAGCGGCCTGGGCAACAAAATCCCCGGCCGCGTGGGCGACTCCCCGATCATCGGCGCGGGCCTTTACGTCGATAACGAGATCGGCGCTGCTGGCTCGACGGGCCGCGGCGAAGCCAATCTCCAGAACTGCTCGTCGTTCCTGGTCGTGGAGTTGATGCGCCAGCACCCGGACTGGTCGCCCCAGAATGCCTGCCTCGAAGTCCTAAAACGCATCGAAAAGCACACCGAGCCGCGCCTGAAGGATTCAAAGGGCCGGCTGGATTACGATCTGAAACTCTACGCCCTGGCCAAGGACGGCCGCTACGGCGCCGCCACCATCTGGCACGGCGGCAAATTCGCCGTCCACGACGAACAAGGAGCGCGGCACGTCGAAGCCGTATCGCTCTATCCAAAGGGAGAAAAGCCGGAGAAATGAATTCACTGCGCTGCACCGCAGTTGCCGTCGACTTCGCTCCGAAGGAGCGACGGGCTGTAGCCACGAGTGCAGCGAAGCGCAACCCGTGGATCCGTCGGCACCATGAATGGTCCGCTCCAAAGGAGCGGCGGAGCGATCAACGTGAAGAAGGCTCAGAGTCTATGATGTCAACTCTCGATGTCCTTCATCATTCACCGAGCAATCTTTTCAACATCGAGCGGGGGAAAATCTTTTGGACCGTACTTCCGGTGGCGATTTTTTTCGTTCCACAATACGCATCAACCGCGCACACCAGTTCTCGCTCCGTCGCGCCAGTCGTGATCGCCACGACGCGCACCGTCGAACCCACCGACGCCGCGGCCAGATGATCGCAAGTAACATGGCTGCCCACGCCTTCCTCGTGCGGTTCGAGAAAATCGACCAGCACGAGTCGGCCGGCCTTCTCCATGTACTCCACCAGCGTCCACGTCGCGCAGACGCGATGCACTACGACGCTGTCAAAGGCAGGACACATGGCCTCGGTGACGACGAACGAAACTTCACGCGAAACCCCCGGCAGCAGCCCCGCCTTCATCTTCAATACTCCATGCCCCGATCACGTCATCCTGAGGAGCAGCAGCGACGAAGGATCTTGCCGATGAAGCGTGCGCAGGTCACATTTGCGTCCCACTCTTCGGACACAAGATTCTTCGCTTCGCTCAGAATAACGAAAACAAATCGCCAAATCACCAGATCGCCAAATCGTCTCGCGCAATACGCCCACCGCTTGCTTACGCGCGCGGCTCTGTTTGGGACCGCTTGCTTACGCGCACGGCTTTGATGCCCAGCACCGCGAGATACGCGGCGCCGGCCAATACAATCGTCGTCGCTCCCGCCGGCAAGTCGGGACCAAAGCTGACCGCGAGGCCGGCCGAGGTGATCACCATGCAGATCAGCGTCGCCGCCAGCATGATGTGCAGCAGCGTCCGCGCGAAGCTTCCGGCGATCGCCACCGGCAGCGTCAGCAGCGCGATGACCAGCACGATGCCCACCACCGAGATCAGCAGCACGACGGTCAGCGCCGTGAGGCACAGCAGCAGCAGATAGTAGCTCTCCACCGGCAGGCCGCGAAGCCGGGCGAATTCGGAATCGAAGCAGACCGCCATGAGCGGGTGATACAACAGGACCACGACCGTCACGATCACCGCATTGAGGCCGGCGAGAATCCACAGGTCCGTCGTGCGCACCATCACGATGCTGCCGAAGAGATAGCTCATCAGGTCTTCAGAGGATCCCGGCGTTTTCTGGATGAAAAGAATGCCGATGGCCATGCCCACGGCCCAGATCGCGCCGATGACCGTGTCCTCCCGCTCCTTCGCGCGAAGCGTCACCCAGCCGATGAGCAGTGCCGCGATAATGGCAGAGATTACCGCACCCAGCAGCGGCGTCGCCCACGTCCATCCATGCACGTTTTGCACGTACCGCGCCGCGCCCATGCCGCCCAGCACGCAGTGCGCGATGCTGCCGGCGATGTAGGTGATCCGCCGCGTGACCACGTAGGTTCCAACCACGCCGCAGGCCACGCTGGCGAGCAGCCCCGCGAGCAGCGCCACGCGTAGATAGCCGTAATCCGGGTGAATCAGTTTTTCGAAGAATTCAGTCACGAGTCCTGACGCTCATCGTTTAGCCGCGGCCCGACAAGGCCCCGGTGATTGCCGAAGATACCGAAATCATGTACGCCGTCCCGGATGCGAACTTGCTTTCCATTTTCCGGTGTCGATATTCTCTTTCGCGCACCTTCTGGTTTGCAGAATTGCCTTGCGCTCACCCGAACCTTTCAGGTCTGGGCTAAACGGGCTGCCGCTACCGCGGGTGCGCGTGATCGTGCAGGATCAGGCGCATGTCGCGGCCGTACATTTCGCTGATCGTCTCGCCGGCGATTTCGCTGGCCGGGTGAACGTCCACGTTGCGATTCACGCAGATGACCGTCTCGACGAATTTGGAGACGAAGCCCACGTCGTGAGACACCAGGATGACGGTCATGCGCTGATTGAGCTGATGCAGCAGCTCGTATAGATCGCTCTGCGCGGCCACGTCGAGGTTGGACGTCGGCTCATCGAGCAAGAGCAATTCCGGATCGCACGAGAGTGCCCGGGCGATGAGGGCGCGTTGCCGCTGCCCGCCTGAGAGCGAGGCGAAGGATCGTGGCGCCAGATCGAGCAGGCGCACCTGTTCGAGCGCCGCGCGGGCGGCGTCGCGATCGGATCGATCGTATCGGCTCCACCAGCGGTTGCGCCCGAGGCGGCCCATGAGCACCACGTCCATGACAGTGACGGGGAACTTCGGATCGAGCTGGGCGTGCTGGGGCATGTAGCCCACTCGGGTGCGGGTGGTCGCCGGCTCGCCGCCCAGAACTTCGACGATTCCGCTCTCTGGCTTCAGAAGTCCAAGCGTGAGTTTCAGGAGCGTCGTCTTGCCGCCGCCATTGGGGCCGACCACGCTGGCGAAATCGCCCTTGCAGATTGAAAAGCTGGCGGGACGGGTGAATACGGGCATCTCATCGTACGAGAATCGCACGGCATTGAAGCGCAGGACGGGAGTCGACTCGCGATTGTCATGCGCCTGGCCACAGGTGTGGGCGGGCTTGTCGGAATTTCGAGGCAGGGCCATTATGGCATCACCACAAGAATCACGGACGATGCGCGTTGAACGGTCACCGCTTCCTTACGGGCGCGGCTCTGTTCGGCGCGGCTGCGCCGCTGATGGTGCTGCGACGTCCGCACCTTTGAACGATTTCACCATCTCCCGCGCCATCGAAAGAAGATTGTCCTTCCAATCCGCCGATTGCGGGGCGACGCGGACGACTCGCGCCCCGATCTCCTCCGCGACCGCCTGGGCGCCGGCCGACGAGTATTCCTCCTGCGAAAACACCACCCCGACATTTTTCTGTCTGGCGGTGGCGATGATCTCGCCCAGTTTTCGCGGACCCGGCTCTTTGCCTTCGGTCTCAATGACCAACTGCTCAAGGCCGTATCGCTGACAGAAATAGGCGAACGACGGATGAAACACCAGGATCGTTTTTCCACGATGCGGGTCCAACAGCGTGCTCAGCTCGCGATCGATGACATCCAGTTCGGCGAGAAACGCCGTCAGATTCGAACGATAATTCTCGGCATGGTTCGGATCGTGCTTCGCAAGCGTGTCGCAGATGAGCTGCGCCTGCTTCTTCACCAGGGTCGGATCAAGCCAGACGTGCGGGTCGAGCTGGTTCTCGCCGCAGATGTGATTGGGATCGGAATGATCGTGCGCGTCGCCGCCGGCATGGTCGTGGCCGTGATGCTCGTCGAGGTGCAGCAACTGGATTCCCTCGCGCGTGTCGACCACCACGACGTCCGGGCAAACTTCCGCCATTTTCTTGAGCAATGGCTGCTCGAACGCAACGCCGATGCGGAAGTACGCTTTCGCGACAGTCAGTGCGGCCATCTGCTTCGGCGAGGGGTCGAACGCCCCGTGTGACTGGCCGGGCGAGAGAATGGCCCGCACGTCTACGAACTCGCCGCCGATCCGATTCACGAAATAAGTTTGCGGTTGAATGCTGACGACGACGGGAAATCGCCCAGTCGAGCTTTCGCCAGTTTCTGATCGATCGCACGAGATTGCGAGCAAGCCGTACACGGCGAGGGCTGGGAAGCAAAGTCGGTAATTCCGGCGCATCATCGTACCTGGCCAGGAAAAATACACATGCCATTCAGTGGTTGGACTAGGTATTACATTGTAATACACAGAAGCAAGAATGCCAGCGCTGCGTTATGGATTAAGGACGAAGCAAATTTACGAAGCCGAAGCGCTAGCGAGGCGAGGAATAAGGCCGCCGTCCGGTAGATCGGCTCGAATACGAATACAAGCGCCGCGCTGCGCTTCTCGCCTCGCTGGCGCTTCGGCCTCGGAAAGGGGAAACCCAGGCGTTATCCGGCGTTCGTTACGAATCGAGCAGGAGGGCGACGAATTCGATCAGGTCGCGGCCGTCGGTTTCGCCGTCGCAGTTCATGTCCGCATCCGCAACGCCGGCGGAAGCCGGATTGAGAAGTGCATCAACGAACGGAGAAATGTCCGCCGGCGTGACCGCCCTGTCGCCGTTCATGTCGCCTCCGCTGAGGATCGAAAGCTGCCATGAGCGAATGCCGTTGCCCGCGCTGTTGGTCGCACGAATGTTGATCGTGTAAGGCGTCGGCGCCGCGGCGGGCGCGAGCCAAGAGACGACTCCGGTCGAGAAGTTGATCGACATGCCCGGCGGACCGGCGTCCAGCGACCAGTTGAGAATCGGATTCATGCAGCCGGGGTTCGTGACCGTCGGGGTCGGCCCGGTATAGCCCCCATCGCAAAGCGAATGGAGCTGAGGCGAAATCGACGTGATCGTTGGCGTCGCCGCCGTAACACCGATCAACATGCCCTTCGTCGTGCCGCCCGCGCTGTTCGTTGCCCGGATGAAGATCTGATACGGAAATTGCGACGGCACTGGGCTCGGCCAGGACACAATGCCGGTGGATGAGTGGATGGTCATGCCCGGCTGCGGATTGTCGATGCTCCAGGTCAGCGGCGCCATGTTGATCGGATGCGTGACTGTCGGCGTCGGGCCGGTGTAGGGCTGGCCGCAGGTCGCGGAGGTTTGAAAGATGTCGTTGATGACCGGCGCCAGCCGGGTAATTGTAAGTGGGGCGCAGTACGAAACCGCGTTGTTGTCTTCATAGAGTTCCGAGACTTTGTCCAGGTCATCGAAGTAGGTGCCGACGCGATAGAGACCGGCCGCAATGTCCGCGGGCAGGTCGATTTCGGCGTTGAAATCGATGGCGTCCTGAACGGCCAGGTCCCAGCGCACGTCGGCGATCAGGGTATCCGTCGTCTCAATCAGCTCGTCACTCGACAGGTAAAACCCCTGCCGGACGTTGATCACGCTCGAAACCCCTAGATTTTCAATCACGGAGCGAACCGTCAGCGTGCCGCCGGGCGCGATGCTGGCAGGCGTGAAGAAAACCGGAATGGCCTTGCCCATGATCGAACCGAACGTGTAGCCCGACTCGGCGATGTCGGTATAGGGCTCGGTCGGACCGGAATGCGGGTATAGATAGCGCGCCCCATTCCGATCATCCGTGTGCAACTCAACGATGTTTTCCTGGCCGAAGGTGCCGCCGCTGGGATAGCGCGGGTTCATCGTGGCGACGAGCCAGGGCGTTCCCGGCGACTCGTTTCCAATCGGATCATGACCGAGTCCCAGCGCATGTCCCATCTCGTGAACCGCAACGAGAAGGAAGGAGAACCCGTTCGCCGGCGTGGGGGCGGTAACGACCTCGCAAGAAGGATTCGCCTCCAGCGTGTAGCCGACGCCTTCGGGAAAATCGCTGAAGAGCATGTCCATGTCGTACCAGACCGGACCGTCGTTCACGAGATACGTCGCGCCGAGCACGCCGGGATCGAGCGAGGAAGCGGGCACGGCGATGGTGTCGCTGTAACCGTCGAAATGGTCGATCGGATAGTCCTGATCGTTGCGGATGAACGAATAGTTGAAGTCGCAGGCCGGAACGATGTTCCAGAGACCCATCGACTCGAGAATCAACGTGTCCACCTCGCTTCCGGGCGGAAACGTCGTGGGCGAGAGATAGCGCGTGCTTTCAGCCCCGACCCAGGCGACATCGAACCCGCCAGACTGAAACCAGGAAAACGCATCGACGCGATCGCCACCCACCTGCGTCGACGCGAACATGAGTCCTCCGAAGAACACAGAGTAGACCTTGCGGCGAGTCAGGCGGCTCACGGTCGCCCCTCCCGCGCCTTCGAGGATTTCGTGCCAGCATGTTCCGATGGGCGGGAATTTGCCGAGCTTTGCGATGCCCCGGTTCGCCTTTTCGCTTTCGACTCGCGAGGGGTGGTTTGCCTCGCATTTGATCTTGCCGAACTTCTTTCAGCAGTGCGGGTTGCGCCGGCCTGAGCGGTCGCGGTTCGTAGCGGCACCGCTTGATAGTCGATCAGAACGCGCCTTCCCGCAGGTTCTGTAAGTTTGAAGTCCCTGCTGGCGTCGAGAATGGGCTGAAGAATCTGTAAAAACTCTTGCAGCGAGAGGCCCTCCACAGATGCTTGCGCGGCATCCGGCGGGCCGTTCGCGTCTCGAACGACGGCGTTATGTGCGTGGACCAGATGACCGTGAACGGCGGAAGTCGGCCGGCGCTCGGTTATCACGAATTTTTCGTCATCGATTCTGGTGACGGGGTTCGATTTTGAATAATGGACTCGATCCACGCCCTGCGCATCGCGAATGATCTCGAACGCACCTTGATCCAGCCCGACCGTGGGAAACGTTTTGTAGGTCGGGAGCAGAAACAGAAGACGGCGTTGCCCCACCTTGAACTCGGGAGCGCAGCAGAGCCGCATCTGCAATGACCCAATCTGCCCGCCCGGAAGCACCAGCGAGAAATGCTTGTCGGCGGATGGAATCGCGCCTTTGAGATAAGTGACGTTTGAAAAGACCACCTCGGTCTCGATGCGCCGGGGCTTCTCGGCCCAATAGGATCGAACGCTTTGAACGTCGCCGATGACAACCTGCCCGGCGTGGTCGGCGAGCGTGAGGAGGTTCATGGCGACGACGGTTGACGCCGCCGCCGGGTCGGACATCGATGCGAGAAGCACCCCGCCGATCAATGCAAGCGCAATCAAAGGGTAGTCACGTACGATTTTTTGCCGGACACGATTCACGCCGGGTTTTCCCCCAGTGCGGCGAAGATGAGTCAAGAGGCATCCCCCGCCGAGTTTGCTCGGTCAAGCCGGACGACTCGAACGCGATCTGAAAAAGGCGACGAGGCGAGCAATTCCGAAAGCGACCCCATGATGGTATTGGTGGCGAATTTACCGGGTCAAGCGAACCGCAAACGCACAGTCCGATCATTGTGCGATGGTCCAAAAAAACAGGCCGGCCCCCAAGGCCGACCCGTTTATTCTGCAATTATTTCCCGCCGTGCAGTTGTGTAACTGATCGCGGACACCTGCGATGCTTTACAGGTCGCCAAACAATCGATCGATTGCCGTGGTCAGCTTCGAGTCCACGTCATAGGTTCCGTTTTCGATCGCGTTGCGTATGTCCACGATCCTTCGAGCCCTGGCCTCGGGAATTTCGGCCAGGCGGCTCAAGAACGTGGCGACCTCGGAAATCTCGACCCGATCGACGTTCGGGGTCGATCGGTCCGCGTCGCCGCGCCGAAAGGATTGATGCGCGAACTCCTGGAGCGTTGCGCTAGAGGCCATTGTTCCGACTGCGTTCACATCCGTCATCACTGTTACCATCCTTGCCTCTTTTCTGCCCCTCATCTTTCTAATTGACCTTTTCAAAACTGCCATGCGTTCGACTCATAATCTGCTGCTTGCAGGTGTTGATCCGAGGGAAGGCAGAAACTGCCAACCGCGAGCCCTCTATCACCACTGTCTCTCATACTGAGAATATCGGCCAACCACCACTGGAAACTACACTTTTTTCGGCGGTGACCACAAGATGTAGTTTCCGCCTCAAGGACTGATAAGACCGCAATTCTGACAAAAAAACGCGCGATTATCGGGCAATCTTCTGTTAACAATAGGCTAACAACCCTGTAACGGAGTCAGCGGTGATTCCACCACTGCAACTAGGGAATTGGCTGAGACCACCATATATTGTGGTGCAGTCCGATAAATAGTTTGTTAGGCTCGCGTCCCGGGCGACATGGTAACCCTCCGAAACTGCTCGAACATCGGCAATTATTGCGCGGGCGATAGACCCTCGTTCATTCGAGTCAAAAAGAATTCGAGAATATTCATTTTTTTCGCTCCGCCGCACCGCGTTTTTGGCAAGTTATAATCGCGTCCCATGACACCCACCGATTCGTTCGACCCTTCTGCGCCTCGCGAGGGATTCCCAGAATTGGAGCCGCGATACAATCGCGACGAGGCAGCGGTCGAAGCCGGGCGATGCCTGTTTTGCTTCGACGCACCCTGCACACGCGCTTGTCCTACGCACATCGATGTTCCCCGGTTCATCCGCCAGATTCTGCATGCCAATCCGGTCGGCGCCGCGGAGACGATACTGAGCGCGAACATCTTCGGCGGCTCGTGCGCCCGCGCCTGCCCCACGGAAGTGCTTTGCGAAGGCGCCTGCGTCGACAATACGCTCCTGAAAGCACCAGTTCGCATCGGACCGCTTCAGCGCTTTGCATGCGACGAGGCTCACGATCGCGGCATTCAATTCTTTGAGGCCGGACCGCCGACCGGAAAGCGCGTCGCCATCATCGGCAGCGGACCGGCCGGTCTGACCTGTGCCCATGAATTGAGAAAGCGGGGGCACGCGGTGGCGGTATTCGAAGCCCGCGAAATGCCGGGCGGGATCAATACCTACGGCATCGCCGCCTATAAGTACGACACCGCTTTTGCGCTATCAGAGGTGGAACGGGTCAACGCGATCGGCGGCATCGACTTGCGACTGAACTCTCCGGTGAACGGCGGGGGCGTCGCGAAGTTGCTGAGTGACTTCGATGCGGTCTTTCTAGCGGTCGGATTGGGCAAAACCGCGAAGCTTAACATTCCCGGCGAAGAGATTCCGGGCGTCTGGGAGGCCCTGGATTTCATTTTTCAAACGCACACGTTGCCACTGGATCACTGCCAGTGCGGGCGGCGGGTGATCGTGATTGGAGGGGGAAACACCGCGGTCGACGTTGCCACCGCGGCGGTGCGTCTGGGCGCCGAGGAGGTAGTCATTGCCTATCGCCGCGGCGAGCATGACATGCCCGCGTTCAAGTACGAATACGAACTTGCGAAGTCTGATGGAATTCAGTGGGAGTTCAACGCGTCGCCTGCGAGGATCGTCGAGAGCACCGGGATGGCCGCGGGCGTGGAATTCCTCCGGACGAAACTCAACGGCAGTGGCCGTGCCGCGAAGCTCGAGTTGATCCCGAATTCGGCGTTCACCATTGCCGCCGACATGGTGGTGAAGGCGCTGGGGCAGGAGCCTCTGCTGGATTTGTTGCGGGCGATTCCGGGCTTGAAAATCGACAAGGGGCGGGTGATCGTCGATCCGGCCAGCGGGGCGACGTCGGTTCCGAAGCTATTTTCGGGGGGAGATTGCACGTCAAAAGGGGCCGAAGTGGTGGATGCCGTGCAGGCGGGCAAAGTCGCGGCGGCGGGCATCCATGCAGCGCTGACGGTTTGATCGAGGTGAACGATACGCAGGTCGCCGTCCGCCGAGACGGCGGACGCTACTTGCTCCGCTCCGCCTTGTCGGGCCGCACGTGCGGAAACGGATTCTCGTCGTGTTCGCGCGAAATCATGTTTACGCCCCGCGCGATTTCGAGCAGGCGAAATGCGATCACCATGTTGATGAGCTGGCCGAGCATGAACACCAGATCGTGTCGATAAGCCGCATAGATCATCAGCACCAGCGTCGCAAGAATCCCGAGATGGACGGCCCAGGCCGGCACGAGCACGCGGCGGCGCTTGCGGGTGACATACCATTGACCCATCAGGCAGAAAATCAACAGCGCCTGGGCGGCCAGCCCGACAAGAACCCAGCTCGGCGGAATCCGCGTCGTTTCCGTGACCGCATCGAGCCATCCGGACCAATCCACCGCCGCGAGAAGCTCGCGCTGCTGCTGCCCGCTCTCAAGGACATTTGGGGTCAAGGCGCGTCGCCTCCGACCTTGGAAGCGGAAGTCGCCGATACTTTTCTGGAAAAACGTCCCGGCTGATAGTCAGTCAACTGTCGTTCGACGATCGTCTGCGTTTCGCGGTCGAACCCGAAGGAGAGCATCTCTTCCATCGCTCGCTCCACGCTCCAACCCTGCCGCTCGATTCGGTAGAGCGCGCAGAGCAGACCCGTGCGATGGCGGCCGGCCGAGCAATGGACGAGCACGGGCTGATTGGCCGGATCGTCGACGGTTTTGAAAAACGCCGCGATTTGTTCGTCGGGCACGGGTTGGCGGCTCTCGATCGGAATATTGACGACTTGGACGCCGCTGGCTTCCGCGGTCTCGCGCTCGTCGGGCACGTTTCGGCTGGTCCCCTCGCGGGCGATGACGATGGTCTTGATGTGATGTTCCTTTGCGAGGTGCCGGATTTCGCCGCGCTTCGGCTGGGCCGAGCGATAGAGAATTCCCTCGTGAACCACTGCAAATCGCTTCGGTTCACCGTAATAACGTGAATAGAGCGAACCGCCGACTACGGCCAGGCCGATGACCAGCGTTGCAATCGCAACGCGGCCGCGCGTGCGATTTCGGACGGACACACTATCTTCGGGCGACGACATGACCGGACCACTCCTCGATGAATCGTATCCCGGCGTAACCCCCATCACAAATACCAACTCGCCAGAGGATCAGCGTATCATCGGCGCATCCTCCCGTTTCGCCCAGACCTGAAAGGTCCGGGAGCGCGCAGGCAAACGATCGTCTCAGAAGAACTTCGGGCGTCTGAATTGAGGCACATTGCGCCGTGAAAATTCGGATTCTTCGATGAGAATCTCCTTCGCGCTTCGCCGGGGCCCTGCCGGGCCGCGGCTAAACGAATCGGGCACTTCCTGATGCCTCGGAGCGACGAAATCAGCTTGACCGCCGCCTCAGCAGCAGCAGAAAAATCGGCACGCCCACCATCGCGGTGACGACGCCGGTCGGCAGGACCGCGCTCGACAGGGTGCGCCCAGTTGCCAGGCCGACCCAACCCAGGGCGAGTTGACTGAACCAGTCGCAGACGGCCAGAAACACGCCGCCGGCCAGCGCTGCGCAGGGGAGGAGCAGGCGGCAATCGTGCCCCACGATCAGCGCGACCATCTGCGGCACGACCAGGCCGACGAATCCGATGGGGCCGCACGTCGCCACCACCGTGGCCGTGGCGAGCGACGCGAAGACGATGCACACGGTTTGCAGCCGCGCGATGTTGACGCCGCGTGTCGCGGCGATCTCGTCGCCGATCATGTACTGATTCAGCGCTTGGGTCCGGGAGATTAGCACGATCCAGCACAGCGCCATCAGCGGCAGTTGCGCAAGCGAGTCGCGCAGGCCGATGGTGACGATCGAGCCCATCATCCAGCGGACCATGTCAAACGTCTGACGCTCGGTGGAAAGGTACATTACGAACATCATCATGGCGGAGCAGAAGAGGCCCATCGTTACGCCGGCCAGGAGCAACTCGTTCGTCGTCAGCCGGCGAATGCCGCGCGTGAAAAGAAACAGCGTCCCGATGACAGCGCCGGCTCCGGCGAACGCGCTCAGTGCCACGCAGGATACACCCCACGCCGCCGCATCCCAGCCGAGCTTTAGCGCAATCAGCGCCCCCAGCGAGCCGCCGCTGGAGATTCCGAGCGTGTACGGCGTGGCCAGCGGATTGCGAAACAGCACTTGAAAAACTCCGCCGCAGAGGCCGAGCGTGATTCCGGCCTGAACCGCCAACAGCGCTCGCGGTAGCCGCAGGTTGAATGCGATGTTGTAGGCCGTCGGGTATTCAGTCGGGCTCCGCCAGGCACGCCAGACCTCGGGCACGCCGATGCGGCTGTCGGCGGGACCCACGGCCGGGCTGAACAGAAAAACAAGCCCGAGGAGCAGCGTACAGCCGGTCAGCCAGAGGAAATATCGCCCGGGACTCAAGGGTGTTATTTCTCCGCCAAGCCAGTGCCGGAAATTCTAGACGCGGTCAGCACGCGCATCGCCCCGTCCGCCGTCGCGGCAATCGACAGTTCCACGCCATAGATCGGTGCGAGCACTTCCGGCGTCAGCACGTCATCGGCGCAACCGATGGCCGCCAGCCGCCCATCGTCGAGCAGCAACGCATGCGTGCAAAACCTCGCGGCCAGATTGAGGTCGTGCGTCACGACGAGCACCAGCAATCCCTCCGCCACCGCCAGCTCTCGGAGCATCCCGAAAATGTCAAGCTCGTGTCGCAAGTCGAGCGAGGCGGTCGGCTCATCCAGCAGCAGCACGCGCGGTTGCTGAGCCATGGCCGCGGCCAGGTGAACGCGCTGCGCTTCGCCGCCGGACAGCGTGGACAGCATTCGCGACTCGAACGAGCGGGTGCGTGTCCGATCCATGACCGAGCGGGCGATCGACCGGTCCGCGGCGCCCTCGAAGAAGCCGCCGCGCCGGTGCGGAAAGCGGCCCATCAGCACGACATCGCCCGCCGGAAGCGGGAAGTCGCTGGACGGGTTTTGCGGGAGGAACGCGATGGACCGCGCCCGATGCGGCGAAGCGATTCGAGAAAGCGGCGTTCCATCCAGCAGGACATGGCCGGACGTGGGCGTATGCAATCCGGCCGCGAGTCGAAGCAGCGTGCTTTTTCCGGCGCCATTCGGACCGACCACACCCCAACATTCGCCGGCATGAAGCTCCGCCGAGAGCGGTCCCAGGAAGCTCGGTCGCGCGGGAAAGCCGAACGCGACGCGGTCAAGTGACATGTTCGCGCCAGACTCAATCAAAACGTCACCTCGGGGTGAAGGATCGCGGCGAGGCGCTCGATGGAATCCGCGATGCGCGGCGAGGGTATCACAAGATCGGCGTCCGTGAAGACATGTATGCGGCCGTTCTTCGTAGCCGGCATCGAACCCAGCCGTCGCCACTGCGTTC
>DATMEE010000584.1:0-8865 GCA_035557035.1 Phycisphaerae bacterium | reverse complement strand
CGTTTCGATCAAACAGCCGGACCTGCAGCGTGTTCTCGGGAGTGCCCGCCCCGGCCGTGAAATAAATCTGCTTGAGCTGCCAGTGGCCGTCGGGCGTGAGGCCGACCTCTTCGACGCAGGTCACCACGTCGCCGTCTCGGTCCTGCTGATTGACGCGGGCCTCGCCCTCAAAGACATCGCTGCCGAGATTGGCGAATTCAACGTCGACGAACGAAGTGCATCCCGACCGCACCCACGGCTGGGTCCCTTCAAACAGGCCCACCCTGCGAATCCGCGCCCGCACCTGTGCCTCCGCCGAGGCACTTTGAAATAGCACCAGCGCCGCGAGCGCCGGAATCAACCCGCGACTCATAGTCATTCTGAGCGAAGCGAAGAATCTTGCGTCCGAAGAGTGCTTCATCATATCAACGGGTCGCCCCGGAATGGCAAAGATCCTTTGTGACCAGCGGCTAATGCCTGTTGCCTAGTGCCTGGTGCCTTCCCCCTCACGGCTTCTCATGATGGCACTGACAAACCATCTCCCCGCAGCCCGGGCACCCACCGGCGTACTTCCTGCGAATCACCTTCGCCAGATCAATGCCCTCCACGTTCGCCAGCGTCGCCAGCCACGCCAGCACGTCGGCAAACTCCCCCTCCTTCTCCTCGGTCGTGCCCTCGCGAATGGCCGTCGCCAGCTCGCCGACCTCCTCCATCAACCACACGAACGTGGCCGCCGACCCCCGCTTGCGGTCCTTGGCCGAATACATTCTTTCGATAATGCCTTGAAATTCCGCGATATCCATCATTACACCCGGTAGAGCCCGATCCTCGTCCAATCCCGAAGGAGCTTGACCTCGCACAATACTCGGCAGAGCGCGATCTTCGCCCCAATCGGGGCGACGGAATGTAGCCACGGGTGGAGCGAAGCGCAACCCGTGGAAGGAACCCACTCCACCACACGTCCGCTCCGAAGGAGCGGCGGACGGATGATCAGCGAACATTACTCTAACGCAGTTCCAACGTCGCCAAAAGCTATTCGCCGCTATGTGCTTTCGATTTCAGCATGCCGCCCTGTTTTGAATACTCTGCGGCTTGCGCTGAATCTCCCATCGCTTCGTACACGCGGGCCAATCCCTCATACGCGCCAGGCTCCTTAGGCGCGAGCGAAATCGCCACCTCAAACGCGCCGATCGCCGAATCGAATTTCTTTGCACCCAGCAACGCCAGCCCGAGCTTCTCGTGCGTCGCTGCGTCATAGGGGTCGATCTCAATCGCCCGCCCATACCAATGCGCCGCTTTCTCCCAGTCGGCCGACACTTCAAATAAACCTGCCAGCCGCAGCGCCACCGACGGCTCGTCCTGAACTAGATCAAATAACGCCGCAAGCTGCCCCGCGGCGTGCTCCGTGTCGCCCAGCTGCAGATAGCACGCGGCCAGCCGGCGATAGGTGTCCGGGTCTTCGGGGTCGCGGGCCTGGCAAATCTCGTATCGAAGAATCGCCTCCGGCAATTCCTCTTCTGCCTGATGAACGTACCCCTGAAATCGGATCGCCCGCATGTTGTCCGGCGCCGAGCGAATCAGCCGATCGACGTATGGCCGCGCCTGCCGAAGCCAGCCCCGCCGATCTTCATCTTCGGCAGATGCATGGGCTTTGGCGACATAAGCCTGGCACAGCACCTCGAGCGCCAGCGCCGATTCCGCCTGCTCCAGCGCTTTCTCCGCGTACACGGCCGCTTTCTCGATTTCTCCATCACGAAGACATGCCTCGGCCAATTCCGGCAGAACCAGCGGATCGTCCGGAAGCAGCTCAAGCGTCTTTTCAAGCTCCTCCACCTCGACATCAGTCGTCGGGCGAATACCCCAGCGCTTCACTTCACTCGCCGCCCATGCTGCAAACGATTTGTCGAACTCCACCGGCGGTATCCCGAGCACTGCGACAAACGCCTCTTGCTGCGATTTGTGCTCCCGAAACGCCCTCAGAAAATCAAGAATCGGCGGATAGCCCCACCGATGGATGATGTACTCGATCATCCACTCGCTCTGTGCATAGGCCTTCGTGCGATCCTCCGGCTCCTTCGGCCGCGCAAAACCCCAGTCGATCGTCGCCAGCGTGAACAGACGCTTCCGATGCACCGCGTCCGCGAGCAACTGTTTCCATCCCAGTGACCGCGGCGTGCCCTCCTGATGAACCGCCAGCCCCTCCGTCATCCAGTGCGGGATGCGATTCCCCGTGGCCGCCAGCGTGACCGTGTGCGTGAACTCGTGACGCAGCACGCTCTTCCAGTTGAACCGCCCGAACGGCGGTTTTCCGCGCGGCGCCGTCATCCCAATGACATTCCCGGTGCAGGCCCCGATCGTGCCGATGAACGGCCGCCCGGTCACCCGTACGCTGAAGCCCTCGTGCTGCGGGAATATCTCCACCATCGTCTTGCGATCGAGCGTCACGTCGAAGGCATCACAGACTTCCCCGTACATGCCCTCCAGCGCATTCGAGAAATACGGAGCGATGACCGCGTCCTTCTTCGCATCATACTTCAGCACGAAATGCGCGCTCTCCCGCTGCGCGAACTCATCCAGTCGATCGAGCAGCCGCAACACCTCGTAGGTATGCTGATTGAACGGGTCCAGCTCAAACGCCGCCTCCAGCGCCGCGCGCGCCGCGGCTTCGTCGCCCGTTTCCATGTAAAGCTGCCCCAGGCTCGTATGCGGCTCGCTCCAGTACGCGGCGTGTTCGATCGCCTTCTTGTAGTGCGCTTCGGCCTCGTCGAATTGCCGGCCCGCTGTCAGCCATGCGCCTACGACGTAATGAAACCCGGCCGGCTGCAAATTGAACCCCTGAACGCGCTCCAACGTCGCCGCCACGGCCCGACGATCGCTGGCCCGCACCCGCGCGGCCGCCAGCGCCCCCAGCCCCTCTTCGCAGCGCGGATTGATCGCCAGAACGGCATTGACCACGTCCGCCGCTTCATCAAACTTGCGTTCGCACAACCGCAGGTCAGCTTTCAGCAGGAGCAGCCCCACGTCACCCGGACGCTTCTCCAGACCGCGCCGCACCTGCTTCTCGCACCCGTCGAAGTCCCACTCCTCCAGGTGAATCCGGCCAAGCCCGACGCGCGCCTGCATCACGTGCGGCCACTTCTCGCGAATGAACTCGAACTCACGCTGGGCATCCGACAGATTGTGCTTTTCCAGCAGCAATTCCGCCGCCGCCAGCCGCGCCGGCCAGTAGTCGGCGTCCATGTGATCCATGACGTGGCCAAACACCTCGTCAAGTACGTGCCGCGTCCGCTGCACCAGATTGGTCCGGGTCAGCAGCGAATAGCGATAGAACCCCAAGCCAACAAAGGTGAGCGCCGCCGCGTCGTCAGGCAGGGCATCGCCGGTCATGATCTCATCGAAAGGGCGATACGCTTCGATCGCGTCCCGGGTGCGGCCGAGCCGCTCAAGACTTTGACCAAGTTGGAACCGCGCGCGAGCGTTATCACTTTGCAGCGAGATTGCCTTTCGATTGTATTCGATCGCCCCCTGATAATCGCCGGTTGCATACAGTAGTGCCGCCATGCAGACATGAAATTCGGGGCACAACCTGCACTCTTTCTCCAATTCGCGAAGCCGCTCGATGCCTTCACTGAACCGCGCAAACTCCAAATCAATGTCGCCTCGCTCCGCCGCCGCCCGGCACACAAACTCCCCATTTCCGGCCAGCGACTCATACGCCTTCACCGCCTCATCGAACTTTCCCGCCAGATGCAGCCGCCGCGCGTCTCGCAGCACCAAATCAGGTTTAACCGGTTGGCTGGCGGTGCCTGGCTCGTTCCACGCAGCGGTTGCCGCATTCGGCAAAGCCCCCACAAGGCAAAGACTCAGGCGCGCGATGAATCTCAGAAAAGAACACACCTTTGCATTATATAAAGTTTGTACAGCCCCGAAGGTCTCAGAGGGACGGCAGAATTATTCATCGCTCCTCTGCCTGGGAGTTCGCGTCCCGCATCTGGGCCGGACTTCAGCCGGCCGGTGTTTGCCACCGGTTTCAACCGGTGGTCGACTCATATCAATTTCTTATCTTTCCATTCCCTTCAGCCGGCTTCAGCCGGACTTACTCCCGGCGAGGCCACATGAGCAATCATGTCTAGCTTCTCGGCCCGGAGGGGCGGCGGAATTTTCTATCCCTGTCCACACATTCGCCGAATCCAACCTTGAGACTCATTCCCCGAACGCCTCTCGAAACAACCGCCGATACTCATCCAGCAGCAGGAACTGAAAATAAAACGCGACCCCTTCCACAAAAATCGCCGCGAACGCCGCCGCCAGATGGATGCGCACCGAGAACGCCGAGTCCAGTCCCGACCCCAGCGCAGACGTCACCAGGATCATCCCGATCCCCGACATGCTCCACCGCAGCGCCCGCGACTTCAGCCGCCGCACCGGCCCGCCAAACTCCCCCGCCAGGCCGTGGTGCAGAATCGCCTGCGCCACGATCTTCTCCTGCACCACGAAATACATGAACAGCACGACGTGAACGAAGCAGGTGAACAGTGCCGCCAGCACCCCCAGCAGGACGTGCCGCGTGTATCCCGTTGTGCCCTCCACTTGAAAACCGATGCCGGCCGTCAGCGCCAGCAGCAGGAGATCGACGACCGCGAAGAGAGCGTGGCTGATTTTCATGCGGGAACGAATCGACGGGGCGCGGACAAATCAGCGGCCCGCATTGCCGGACACTTGTTCAATGCGAATAATCTAACCGATCCGCCCGCTGCCGACCCGCCGACGACGTTGCACGCCGACCAGACGAAACCGAACGATGACTTGGGTGTAGAACAAGAAAGAGCGAGGATGTTTAACCCGCGTCGCGTGGCCGCGATTGGCAGCAACTCGACAACTCGCTTGAACTGAAAATTCGCAATGATGCCGCGTGCTTTTTTCGCACGCGACCCCCGGCTCCTACCTTCCCTGGGCATGGGTTCAGAGATTCCAAAATCTCCGGACCCATGCCCGCCCTTGCCGCCTACCGCTGCTGCCCCATGCCCTCGTCCATTTGCCCTTCGCTCTCCATGTCCCCCGCAAGCTGCCCCGTCGTGGTCACGCCTTCCTTGGCGAAAATGTAATACAGCTTGCCCTCGTTATACGTGAAGCCCGCCATCTGGCCGGCGCGATCGCCCACCCCCATGTAAATGTCGCACCGCCCCGGCGCTCGAATGGCCGCCCCGCGGTCCTGATCCAGCGCAAAGTTGCGGAAGGCACGCGAGTTGTCCCCCGTCTCATCCGGAATCCGCGTGTCCAAAAACGCCATGCACGCCCGCGGAAAAATCTCCTTGTCCGTCGCGATCGAATGAAACGGCGTCACCCGCCGGCCCAGGCACCCGTACGGCCCGCCTGACGACTCCCTGAAGAAGATGAACCGCTCGTTCTGGTAAAGGTACTGATCCATCTCGTCCGGATACTGCTCGAAGTGTTTGATCATCGTCGCCAGCGACAGCCGATGCCGCTCGATCTTGCCATCGGCCACCAGCATCTTTCCAATCGGCGTGTATTCGTGCCCGTTGTTCCCGGCGTATCCGACTTCATACAGGTTTCCGTCGGGCATGCGCAGGAAACCCGACCCCTGCACCGTCACGACATACGTCTCAAACCGGTCGCCGAGGTACACCAGCTCCTGCCCATCCAGCAGGTGCTGCTGCTCGATCTCCTCCCGGCTGCGCCACGGCCCGCCTACGACATTACCCTCTTCATCCTTCTGAATCTCCGGCGGAATCTTGTAGAGTGGATATTGGAAATGGTCCGTCCGCTCCATGCTCCCGTCGAAGATCGGCGAGTAGTAGCCCGTGAACAGCACCGTGCCCTCGTCGTCGCACCCGATCGAGATGTACACGTCAAAGTACTGCTTGATCAGCGCGTTCAGCTCCTCAGGACTGCTCGCTTGGTCCAGCACCTCCAGAAACAGCGGCAGCGTCGCCACCGCCGTCTCGTGCGTGATCGGCCCCATCGGAAAATACTTCCGGCTCGACGGCGTGGTCAGATAGGAAATGCTCTCCGCGACCGCCTCGCGCAGCGTCACGCCCTTGGCCTTGTACCACCCCTCGCCGAAGTTCGGATACTGCGACTCGTCCGTCAGCTTCCGCAATGCAAACTCGCCCGGCGGCAGCGGCCGGTCGTAGTTCTTCTCCAGCTTGGTCATCGGAAGCGGCTCGACCTTCTTCTGACACCCAGCCAGCCCGGTCGCGACGACGACCATCGTTACCAGTGCCAGCCGAAGGGCCGGCGAATTTTGCGCGATGCACGGGAAAGAGCCGCAGAAATTGCGGAAAGACATGTTCGACTCCTTTCGAAACCGCGGCCACCAGCGGAGATTCCATCCCGCCCCGACGCCGCCCATCCTTATTCGTCGGCAGAATATACGCAATAACTCCCTGCTCGCAATCGAAATCTGATCGGAGCGTCCGCGGATTCGTCGGGAGGGTACAGAGCGAATATCGGTTTCGGCGCCCTCCACCAAAGTCGGCCGAGGAGGCTTCGATTTTTGGAACTTATTCGGAAATGGAGCGTCTAACCGGACTAAGCGGCTCATCCCCGATCTGAAGGATGACACAGGCATTCGCCTGCCACCGATCAGCGTGACGCGGCCGCAGGTCTGGACCACGCGATTGCCTTGGCAAAAAGGTGAACATTCTCTTTGGAGCAATGTCATGCCCACGTCTGCTCGTTCGTCGTGGCCTTTTCTGTGCCTTTCGTTTGCGGCCGGGCTCCCTGCCTGCGCCGCCGCTCAGAATAAGAACCTGGACGCCAAGCATGCGCAGGAGCTCGTGTCCCCCCCGCCCGCCAGGGTCGCCGATCCGATGGCCAGTTTCGCGCGCATGGTCGGCGGCGAATGGAAGGTGACGGCTGCGAGCGGGACGAGCATGTACGACACCTGTCACTGGGGCCCGGGAAAGCACTCGGGGCGCGTGATGACTCATGGCCAGGACGCGGCCGGCAACCCGTGGCGCGGACTTGCCGTCGTGTATTGGCACCCGGCTCGCAAGCGGTTGTGCTCGCTGGGCCTGAACCCTTACGCGGGTAGCGTGTCGGAAGACACGATCACGGTCGAAGGGGAGACCTCGGAGGCTGTTTCCGACCTTTACCAGGACGGCGTCCATCGCAAGCTCGTCTCGCGAACCACCTTCGAGGGTCCCGACAAATATCACGCCGCGCTGCTGGAGGAGGTCGAACCGGGCAAACTCACCCCACTGAACGAATGGGACTACTTCCGTTCCCGCACACTCACCCCGCTGCAGCCGCTCCCGACTGAAAATCCACCGAAGCCTTCAGCGCGCCTGAAGGCCCTCGAACCGCTCCTGCGCCATACCTGGTACGCCAGGGGCAAATGGGGGGCGGGCACCGGAGCCCCCGGAACCCCCCGAGATGCCTTCCACATCGAGTCGACCTTCGAGTGGATCCCCTACATCGATGCGATCTACGCGCGCACGTTTGCGCTGCGCGGAAACGGCGAGCCCACGCACCTGCTCGACGCGTATTTCTATCACCACACCGGAACTGGCCGGCTGCGCTGCCTCGCGCTGTCGAACCTGGGCGGCGTATACGAGGGCGACCTGACCGTGCTCGACGGCGGCGCCCTGCAACTCGACCTGAAGGGCTACGAGGGTGAACGGAGCGTCGCCCACGTCGTGCGCTTCGACTTCGAAAAGGACGGGACCCTGCACCATCGCGTCTGGTCCCTCAGAGACTCCGAGCGCACGCTCATGCTTGATGTCCACCACAAGGTCTCTCAGCAGAAGCAAGACCGGCCGGCAGGTCCCAGCGCGCTGGAGACATCGAAGCAAGCGGTGAAAGCGAAGGCGCTCGACAACTCAGCGCATGCCGCTGATCCACCGGAGTTTATCGGCCCGCCGGCGAATCATGATCCCTACTTCACGCCGACCGCGGCCAAAGTGACCTCGACCATGCCGCGCGTGATCATTCGCAATATTCGGGAGGATCGCGCCGGGAATATCTGGTTCGCCACCTTCGGCGGCCCGATTCGCTATGACGGCAAGAATTTTACGAACTTTTCAGAGGAAGTGGGCCTCGCGGAAACGCGCGTCTTTTCGCTGCTGGAAGATCGGGCGGGCGCGATGTGGTTCGGCTCCATCACCGGCGGCGCGTCCCGCTATGACGGAAAATCGTTTACCCGGTTCACGGAAGGCACAGGTCTGGCCAACAACGACGTTCTTTGGATCTTCCAGGATCGCGATGCAAACATCTGGTTCGGCACCGGAAACGGCGTCAGCCGTTACGACGGCAAATCCATGACCAACTTCACGACGAAGGAGGGGCTTGTCCACGACTCGGTCTATGCGATCGCCCAGGATGCTTCGGGACGAATGTGGTTTGGAACCCAGGGCGGCATTTGCTCCTACGACGGCAAATCGTTTTCCAATCTCGCCGACCAGGTCGGAAGACCGTTCGTGAATGTTCGCTCGATGGTCGTGGACCGATCAGGGAACCTTTGGTTCGGCGGCCAGGAGGGGGCCTTCCGTTACGACGGCAAGACTTTGGCGACATTCACTTCCAAAGAAGGGCTGCTGGATGATTTTGTGGGCTCGATGATCATCGATCGAGCGGGAAACCTCTGGTTCGGGCATCCCGGGAGTTTTCCCGACGGCAAGGGAGGTGGCGCGAGCCGATATGATGGCAAGTCCCTCAAGCGTTTCACTCAAAAGGAGGGCCTCAGCAGCCGAACTGTCTATTGCATGCTCGAAGACAAGGCCGGAAACATCTGGTTCGGCAGTGCCGACGCCGGCGCATGCCGCTACGACGGCAAGGCCTTCACCAATTTCTCGGCCACCGAACCCCCTCCGTTACCGGCCAGGCCAGCGCAGCAGCCCGCAAACGACCAACCTTGAAATCTCC
>DATMEE010000583.1:0-10681 GCA_035557035.1 Phycisphaerae bacterium | reverse complement strand
GCTTCTATGTACTCTTCGCGAGCCTCAGGATGAAATCGAAAGCTCATCGGCCAACGAGGCGCCGGGCCTCTGCCAACGTCTGGTCTCCTGGCACCGACCTTACGGCACCGGAACGGATCGCATCGCGACGTTGTATCGCCTCGACCGTCCAGAGTTTCTGAATCTCATTCGGCTCAGTCAGGTCCAGGCTCTCGACGAGACGGTCAGCCAGAAGTGCGCGAAGCTCAACTGGCAGTTGCAAAGCCTCATTCGCCAATTCGTCGATGGATAAACTCATGTCTTTTTATAGTAACAAAATGCAGGCGAGGACTCAACTCGGTTATCGTCCAGACGCTGCACGATGTCACCCATCCAGCTCGCTTAGGGCGGCTGGTCCCCCCACGCCGCTTCGAGCAGCGCTTTTAGCTCCACGACCCGGATCTCCTCAATTGTCCGGCACCAGAACGATATTTCCGCGCCGCTGGCGCCCGTTCGACCGAATTCCTGCTTGAAGCCGAGGCCTTCAACTTGGGTGGGAGTGAAGCGGCCGCGGGGGATGTGGAGGTCGATGCGCATGGCGTCGGCCTGATGGGTGATGATTTTGCCGATGCGGCGACCGTCCGGCGCCGTCAGTTCGACGAAGACTTTTCGATCCCAGAAGACTTTCGCCTTCGGGAGAATCTTCGACATCTGGCCGACGATGAGCGTCAGGGTCATCGGCTTCCACAGTTTCGGCTGGCCGGGGCGCATGATCTTCTGCGAGAGGTGCCAGGTTTTTCCGTCGGTCTTCCAAAGCTCGCCGCCGGAATCGGATTCCGCGAGAGCTTCGACGTGGGTCAGATAGGAGTCGAGCGCGTCGCTGAGAAACTTTCGAAACGCCGGCGTGTCGATTTCTTTTTTGTCGTGAACCAGGATGCGAATCTGGTCGAACTCGTCGCGGGCGTGCCTGATCTGCACGCGCGAGGTCGAGCCGTAGGCCTGGATGTCGTCGCGCTCGTCGAGGGATTTCAATCGGAGCGACGATGCCAGCGCCGGCTCCTTAAACGTCCCGCGCGGCACGCGAAAGAGCAGATCGAGCAGCCAGCGGCCGGCGGTGAGTGCGTGAAGGAGCCACGGCACTGCGGTCTGGGCGACACCCTGCGGCGCTCGGGCGGCGATCTCCACGCGGGCGCGATCGTTCCAATCGGTTTCCAGAAGCTTCTTGCGGCCGAGCTTTTCGATGGTGTCGATGACGAAGTTGAGGGCCGGCCCCTCCCATTCGACGGGTTGGCCGTCGCGGCTGAGGCGTTCGCGGGTGTGCCATTTCTTTCCGTCGCGCTGCCAGGGCATTTTGACGTCGTGGCCTTCGGGGATGATTAGGCGGTCGTCGGATGGGGTAACTGAGGTGCGAGAAGGGATTCTCGCACCAGCAGGAGAAAGGATTCTCACACCAGCATCTGGGATCGCACCGACCGCTGCTTCCGAGTCCAACTGCTTCGCGGCCGCTTTTTTCGGATCAAAGACGGGGCGCTCGGCATGGGGTCCGGCCACAAGAAGCGGCTGGAGCAGCCGGCCAGTGTGGGACGCTGCCACCAATGCGACATCCTCCGGCGGGCCTTCCGCGACGATGCGGCCGCCCTCGTCGCCGGCCTCGGGTCCGAGGTCGATGATCCAGTCGGCGGTCTTGACCACGTCGAGATTGTGCTCGATGCAGACGACGGAATTTCCCAGATCGACGAGTCGATGCAACACGTCGAGCAGTTTGCGGAGGTCGTCGAAGTGCAGGCCCGTAGTCGGCTCGTCGAGCACGTACATCGTGCGGCCGGTGCTCGGACGACCCAGCTCCCCCGCGAGTTTTACCCGCTGGGCCTCGCCGCCCGAGAGCGTCGGGGCGCTTTGACCAAGCGGCAGATAATCGAGGCCGACATCTGCGAGGGTCTGTAGCAGGCGGCGAATCTTCGGCACGTTTAAGAAATGGGCCAGGGCCTCGGCGACGGTCATCTCCAGCACTTCGGCGATGTTCCTGCCCTTGTAGCGCACTTCAAGCGTCTCTTTTTGATAACGCTTGGCGCCGCAATCCTCGCAGGGAACCCATACGTCCGGCAGGAAGTGCATCTCGTGACAGACTTGGCCCATGCCTTCGCACGCCTCGCACCGGCCGCCGGGGCGGTTGAAGCTGAACTTGTTGACGGTGAAGCCGCGAACCTTGCTCTCGGGCATTTTGGCGAAAACCTCGCGCACGAGGTCGAAGACGCCCGTGTAGGTCGCGGGGTTGGACGAGGGCGACATGCCGATGGGCTGCTGGTCGACGTTGATGGTTTTGTCGATGAATTCGATGCCGCGTATTTCGCGATGTCGTCCGGGCGTCGCGGCGGCGCGGTGGATGCGCGACGCCAGCGCCGGATAAAGGATGTCGGTCACCAGCGAACTCTTGCCGGAACCGGAGACGCCGGTCACGCAGACGAACCGCCCGAGCGGAAATTGGACATCCACGCCGCGCAGGTTGTTCTGACTTGCGCCGATGATGGAGAGAACCGGCCGCTCGCTGCTCTGGTGGTCAATCGCCTCACCTGCCGCCGCGCGTTCCTTGAAACCCTTGATCGGCCGTCGATTGGTCGGGACGGGGATGGCGGTGGTTCCGGCGAGATATTGCCCGGTCAGCGACTCCTTGTTTTTCTTCAGGATTGCTGGCGCGCCGCTGCCGACGACGTGGCCCCCGAGCGAACCGGCGCCGGGCCCGAAGTCGATGAGGTGATCGGCCGACCGCAGAATTTCCTCGTCGTGCTCGACCATGAGCAGGGTGTTGCCCAGATCGCGCAACTTCTGGAGAGCGCCGATCAGCCGCTTGTTGTCGCGCGGGTGGAGGCCGATGGTCGGCTCGTCGAGGACGTAGAGCACGCCGGTGAGGCCGCTGCCGATTTGCGATGCAAGCCGGATGCGCTGCGACTCGCCGCCGGAGAGGGTCGGCGCGGAGCGGCCGATGGTGACGTAGCCGAGCCCGACGTCGATCAGGAATTGAAGGCGCGACTTGATTTCGTGCAGCAATTCCCCGGCGACGCGTGCTTGCTCGCGGGAGAGCTTGAGCGATTTGAAATAGTCGGCTGCCGCGGTGAGTTCGAGGCCGCAGACTTCGCCGATGCGCCGGTCGCCGAGGCGGACGGCACGGGCTTCGGGCCGGACGCGGGCCGCGCCGCAGGTCTG
Organism: Phycisphaerae bacterium; assembly: GCA_035557035.1. Taxonomy (GTDB): domain Bacteria; phylum Planctomycetota; class Phycisphaerae; order UBA1845; family UTPLA1; genus JADJRI01. The sequence continues at coordinate 7,522 of DATMEE010000583.1, read as the reverse complement.
GCAGGGAATCTCGGTGACTGAATCCGCGAGGCGTTGGCGATAGATGAAGGAGTTCTTGGTCGCCTCGTCGATGGCGGGGAAAAAGCCTTTCCATTGGAAGCGCAGGCCGCGAACGCCGGGTGAGGCGTCGACTTCGATCCAGCGATCCCCCAGCCCGTACAGGAGCGAGCGGCGCTGTGCTTCGTTCAGTGAGGCGAGCGGCGCGGCGGAGTCGAAGGCGATCACCCGGGCGAGTGCCACGATCATGCCACGAAGCAGCGGGTTTGACTCGGCGTTCTGCCAACCGGCGATCGCGCCGTCGAGAATGGAGTCGTGCGGGTTGATAATGACGGCGTCGGCACTGGTGCCGCGTTGAAAGCCAAGGCCCTCACAGCTCTCGCACCAGCCGAGGCGCGAGTTGAAGCTGAAGTGGTGCGGCGTCAGTTCGTCGTAGCTGGTTCCGCAGCGTTCGCAGGAGAAGTGCTGGGAAAAGCGAAGGATGCGGGAGTTTTCGGGAGCTTCGGTGGTGCTCGGTTTTTCGGGACGCTTTTCAAGACGCGAAGAGGCAAGCGGTGGTGAAACAGACGCCGGATCGATGATTACTGCGACCAGAATTCCCTTGCCGAGCGAAAGCGCGTGCTCGATCGAATCGCCCATGCGCCCGCGCGTGCCGGCTTTGATCACGGCGCGATCGACGACGAGTTCCACGTCGTGCGCCCTTCTGGCGTCAATTTTCGGCTTGCTCGAAATGTCGACGACTTCGCCATCGATGCGAGCGCGGACGTAGCCCTGTGCTTCGCATCGCGCCAGGAGCGACTCCCAGGATTCACCCGACGAGCGCTCGACCGGCGCGCAAAGCAGCACGCGCGTGCCTTCGGGCAGTCCGCAAATGCGGTCGATGATCTCCTGGCTCGATTGGGTGCCGATGGGAATGTCGCACTTCGGGCAATAGGGCTGCCCGACGCGGGCCCAGAGGACACGCATGTAGTCGTAAATCTCGGTCACCGTGCCGACGGTGGAACGCGGCGTGTTGCTGGCGGCCTTCTGCTCGATGGCGATGGCGGGGGAAAGGCCGTAGACGTGATCGACCTTGGGCTTCTGAAACTGGCCGAGGAACTGTCGGGCGTAGGATGACAGCGACTCGACATAACGGCGCTGGCCTTCGACGTAGACCGTGTCCATGGCGAAGCTGGTCTTTCCGCTGCCCGAGACGCCGCTGCAAATGGTCATCGCGCCGCGCGGAATGCGCACGGTCACGTCCTTCAGGTTGTGCTCCTTGGCGCCGACGACGACGATGGCGTCGTCGCGGGAATGTGGCGATCTGGTGATTTGGCGATTTGGTGATTTGGAATTACGCGGTTTTGGCGTTTTGACCTTTTGGCGTTTTGACTTTTCCAAGAGCACATCCGCTAGCGCCTGTCCGGTGAATGAATCTGCACAGCGGGCGATATCTTCCGGCGTTCCCGTTGCGACCACTTCTCCGCCGCCGGCGCCGCCTTCGGGACCGAGATCGATGACCCAGTCGGCGGTCTTGATCACGTCGAGATTGTGCTCAATGACGATCACGCTGTTGCCGCCGTCGACGAAACCGTGCAGCACGGCGAGCAATCGGCGGATGTCCTCAAAATGCAAACCGGTCGTTGGCTCGTCGAGGATGTAGAGCGTGCGGCCGGTCGAGCGGCGGACCAGTTCTCTCGCCAGCTTGATGCGCTGCGCTTCGCCGCCGGAGAGCGTGGTGCTGGGTTGTCCGATTTTGAGGTAGTCCAGCCCGACATCGTGCAACGTGGCGAGCATCTCGCGAATCTTCGGGATCGCCTGGAAATGCTCGAGCGCCTGTTGGACGTCCATCTCCAGCACGTCGTAGATGCTTTTGCCTCGATAGTGGATTTGCAGCGTTTCGTGATTAAATCGCCGCCCTTCGCACACCGGGCAGGTCGTCCACACGTCCGCGAGGAAATCCATCTCGACGCGATTCTGGCCGTTGCCCTCGCAGGCCTCGCACCGGCCGCCGCCCTGCTCACCGGTCGCTACGTTGAAGCTGAATCGCCCCGGCTCGTAGCCGCGGACCTTACTGTCGGGCAGTTTGGCAAACAGGGTTCGGATTTCGTCGAAGAGCTTGATGTAGGTCGCGGCGTTGCTGCGGGGGGTGCGTCCGATGGGCGACTGGTCGATGTCGATGACCTTGTCGAGATGCTGCTTGCCCTCGATGGCGCGATGGGCGCCCGGGTCGGCCGTCAGCGCGCCGTTGAGATCGCGGGCGAGTTGCTCGCGAAGGATGTCGTTGACCAGTGAGGACTTGCCGGAGCCGGAGACGCCAGTGATGCAGACAAAGCGGCCCAGCGGGATTTCGACGTCGATTTTCTTCAGATTATTGTGGGCAGCGCCACAGACGATAAGCCACGGCGTCGCCGGTTCAGACGCACCGGCGGCGGCGCGGGGCGATGTCCCTAACGGCTGACGAGATGCACGGCCGGCGGCCGCGCCCCCCTTTTTTCCCTGCTTTACTGGCATATTTCAGACGCCGCCGGCATCCCGGAGCGATTCAAGGTCGTTGGACAAATCGAGGCGCTTTGCCCATACGTGCAAATACTTCCATTCCAATCTTGCTTTTTGTGCGCGGACCACGGACAACGCATTCTCCCATTGTTTTTGCGAGCGGGAATCCCTGCGCCAGAGCAACTTCATAAGAATGATATCTTCGGGCGAGACAGTCCAGAAGCTCCTGCCTCCCGGCCCGTAGGGCACCTTGCGCCTGCGGTCCATGACCGAATCATAGTAAGGTTCCGCGGGCAACACGCTGAGATCGACTTTCAGACCGGTTGAGACATCGATGAGATTGGCCATCGAGCCGGAGCTGCTCGCGGCGGCCATGGCCTCTTCGTCTCGGTAGAAACGAGGGGGAAGCGCGTGCGCCAGTTTTCGAGCCGACGCCGGCGACATACGAAGGCAGATCTCTACATCGAGGCTTGAGACCGGTTCGCCGTAGACGCTGCTCACAATCGCCCCGGTCACGGCGTGGGGGATCGCGAGCACATCGAGGGCGTCGCAGACGACGGTCAGCACATCGGTGAGCGCTTCACTCATTGGTCTTGATTCTGGCGCATGCGTTGTTGCTGGAGCGCGAAATCGATCAACATGCCGACGGCCTTGAATTTCTTCTCGGGCGACATGGCCTCCGCCATGTGGCGCTGCAGCATCTGGTCGCGCTCGGCGGGCGACATCGTGCGCAGCCGCTCGTTGATCAGGCGGCCGACTTCGGCAAAACGCAGGGCATCTTCGTCCATCTCCACAGCACCCACTCCTGCTCGATCTTATGAGTCGACCGGACTTGCCTGCGTCGGCAAGATGCTTCGTCGCTGGTGCTCCTCCGCATGACGGTCATGCTCCGCAGAATGAAGGTCGTGAACGATTCTACCCAGTTGGCCGCAGGCGCCCATTGCGGTTCGGCCCTTGGTGTTGCGGCGGAATGCCAGTTGGCCGGCATCCATCAGGATTTGCTGAAATCCATCGATGACCGAGTCGTCCGGGGTTCGATACTCGCTCTGCTCTATGGGATTCCATGGGATTAGGTTGACGCAGGTGGAAAGGCCTCTGAGATAATCAGCCAACTGCATCGCGTGTTCCGGCGCGTCGTTGATTTCCCTGAGCAGCACATATTCGATGAGAACGTGCCCCCCCGCCCGGACGGGATACGCCGCGATGGCCTCGCGGAGCATCGCCATCGGCTCGGTGCGGTTGATCGGCATGATGGACGAGCGAATTTCGTCGTTCGGTGCGTTGAGCGAAACGGCCAGGCCCAGCCGCCGCCAGCCGAGGGCGGCCAGGCGTCGAATCCCGGTGCATTTGCCGACGGTGGAGACGGTGATGCGCCGGCGCGCGACGGGATGTGCGCGGTCGCCGTGGAACAATTCAATCGCGCGGATGACGTTGTCGAGGTTATCCATCGGCTCGCCCATTCCCATGAATACGATGTTGCGGACGTCGGCCCCAAAGTGCTCGCGCGCCGCGGCGGCCTGTGCGGTGATCTCTTCGACGGTGAGATTGCGCAGCAGGCCCATCCGGCCGGTTTGGCAGAAGGTGCAGGCTCTCGCACAGCCGACCTGAGAACTGACGCAAAGGGATTGCCACGTATTCTCGCGGGCGCCCATCGGGATGATGACGCTCTCGATTTCGTGGCCGTCGTCGGTGCGGAGTGCAAATTTGATCGTCCCTTCGTCGGTGTGTACACGGGAGACGGGCAAGCCGGGGGGGTGCGTTGGGAGAGTTGGATTAAGCAGTGGAGTGTGCATAACGTATGAGTCGAAATCGTTGGTGCGTCGCATCTTTCAGTTTAGCCGAAGGAGTTCAAGTTGAGTATTGAGATGTCGTGGAGACATGGCACCTCTGGCGAATTCGGGCGCTGCTCGGACTGTCGCGGCGCGTGGACGAGGCTCTCCAGAACGCGCTACCTGCACGCAAACGCTCGTTACGATGGTTGACGCCCCTCGGAAAGAAGGCTAGAAAATATAGGAGCCAAAGGCGGCTTCGCCTTGTCGGCCGCGTACCCAAGTGGTTCAAGGGGACGGATTGCAAATCCGTTATTCGCCGGTTCGAATCCGGCCGCGGCCTTACCTCTTTTTCCCTTGAAATTCGCTGTTTTTGCCTTGTTTTGCGGCATTTCCGAGAGTGCCGCTCCAATGTCGCCGCGTCCATTTCCGTCCGGCGAAGTCCTATCTTTTCCGCCCATTTGCGCCAAGCAAAGCGCCAAGCAGTTTTCGTCATGCGGCCGGACGTTATCGGTTCCCGTCGCCATAGTCACGGCCTCGACTTGCTCGGGCATGGCCGGGAGATTCGCCAGCGCCCTCGACAGGTCGCGGACGCGGACGTGAGCGTATCGGCCGATGGTCAGCGTCGGGGTCGAATGCCGGGCCAGTTCCTGACATTCCTTCACGCTCGCCCTGACGAGACAAGCCGCGAGACGTAGGTGTGCCGCAAGGCGTGGAAGTCCAGCACGCGCCCAGCGTCGTCAGCGTAGGCGACTCCGGCCGCTTCCAGGTCCGCCCGAATCATCTCGGCGGTTTTCCGGGCGCAGGTAATCGGCCATACGGCTTCGCCGGCTGCCCGCTGGCGAAGCCAAGGCGCGAGACGGTCCGCAAGGTCGGGCCGAATCGGTTGCTCGTCACGGCGACGGCGCTTCGAGTATGCCGCCTCGACGGCCACGGTCGGGGGATTGCTCGCCAGATCGAATGATTCCGGCGTGAGGCTGAATAGCTCGGCCGCTCGAAAGCCAGTGCCGACGGCAACGCGATACAGCATCGCCCGGTCATCGCCCGTCAGACCCAGTAGAACCGGACTGCGCCCCGCCGCTTCGATAAGCCGGGCCAGGTCGTCATCCTCGAACTCGCGCCGGACGTGCCGCGGGTCGGTGTCCGCGTTCGCCGATTTCAGATGTTGAATCGGGTCCGTGGCGAGCCGGCCGTCGCGGACAAGCCAGCGCGTGAATGCTTTCATCGCCGTCGCGGCCTTGTTCACCGTCCGCACCGAACGGCCGGGTTCCCGAATTGCCGCCAGTCCGCTATCGACCGCGGACGGGGTGATGCCGTTCACGTCGGCAATTTTGCCCGCGGCCACGATGCGCTCGACAAGCCGGGTCGTGTTGCCTCGATGTTTCGCACTCCGGGCCGACATGGAATCGCGAAAGTCCGCGATATGGTCCTTCATCGGCTTGCGGGCCGCGAGCCGGGTCGATTCGAGTAGGCCGATATTGGCGAGCGCATCGACAAGCCGGCCGGGAATGCCCCGAACCCATGTCAACAGCGCGGCATCCGTCAACCGTCCGCCGTTTTGAACGTCGGCCACGATGCCGACGATGTTCTCCGCGGCCTTGTGGGATTGCCGCTCGTCAGTAAACAGCGGGATCCGCCGAATCTTCTCCATTGCATCCCGGAATTCGGCGTACCATTTCGACGCCTCACGACGGGCGCCGTCGCGGTCCTGATAGGTTGGCTTGAATAGCCGGAAGCCGGGGCGCTCTTTTCGCCTTGCCGCGTGTCGCCGCGATGATTCTTTCGCGCGGTTCAATGCAGAATTCATCGCCTCGACAATAGCCGGAAGCGGGTTCGGTTCGGTGGATTTCGTCGGACCAGGTGGGCGTTCCCTGTTCTCTTTTGCGCGCTCCAGCGCGTTCTCCATCGCCTCGACAATTGTGTGAGCCATTGCGTTTACCTTTTACCCTTTCCGCCTTAGCACGCCCTTGCGGGCGTTGCACCGTGAACGTCGATAATGTGACTGCTCAGTGCCCCGCGGCGCTTGTATTCCTTCCCGCAGACCTTGCACTTGTACGATGCTGCCTCTTTGTCGCTTCCGGCCGGCGCTTCGGCGAGTAGATATGCACTCAACTTTTCCTCCGCGTCACGGGCTTTCGCTTGCGCTTGGTCCAGGTCCATTGTGAGCTTCATCACTTTGGCCTTTAGCCTGCGATTCTCTTCCTTGACTTCACTCTCATCCCGTTCATCTTTTTCCGGGTAGCTCATTTCATGCCCGTTCGGACAATAGAATGTTTCGTGATCCTTTGACCGTGCCGTGTCGAATCTCATAAGCAGCCCGAAAGGGACGCCACAAGTGGGACAGGTGTCCCAAACGGTTTCGAGGTTTATCACTCTCGTTGCGGGTGTTGTTTCGGCCATGACTGTGATACTCCTGCGCTTTCAGCGCATGGAAGTCCTGCGCCGGGCAGGCTATCCGCTCGTCAAAGCGGCTCGGCCGTCGCCGGTACCGACTACCAGGCGCAGGATTTCCAGAAAGTATCGATTGTTTGAAGTGTGACGATTCATAGCGTCCGCAATCATGCCCCGCGGCCGGGCCGGGGTCAAGCCCATTCCTGAAGGGTGTATTTCCGAAGCCATGCCCGTCCTATCCGCTCGCGGGCTTCAGCGAATTCTCGCGAGAACCCGCCCCGTCTGGACATCAATTCAGCCCAGCCTATAAGCGCCCGTGGTGGTCCGTTCCGCATAATCCGTGCGGTCTGAAGCCTGTCCTCTTGCCGCGGGTCGTCCTCGTCTATGCGTGACTTGACGAAACGCAGCAGGAAACGCGCAATTGTGAGATTATCCTTGAGGCGTTCTTCCATTTGTGATCTCCAGATTTTTAGTGCATCCATGTCCGCACTCCTTTCTAAAAATCATTATCGGCGCTTTTTTTTGTGACTGCCGTCAGCGACCATTGTTCGCTATCCTTCCGGCCATGCTCCCGCCCCGCAAATTGCCGCACTCCGCACGTCTGCCAGCCGGCTCGTCGCGCCGGGCCTGCCGACGATGTTCTCTGACGGCCCGCTCGCCGGCGTCATTGTGTCGATTGACAACGGCGTCGGGATATGGGGAATGAGCACGCTCACCAGGATCGGCGCCGTCGTGGCCTACTATCATCGCATCGAAGGCCGCTGGCGATTTCAGGGATTCGAGCGGCCGGGGATAAAGTGATTTCAATCATCCTCGCCGTCCTCATCCTCCGGCATGTTCGCCAGCGTCAAACGCTCGTCAGCCGTCAGCAGATACAGCCTATCCAA
>DATMEE010000582.1:0-3091 GCA_035557035.1 Phycisphaerae bacterium | reverse complement strand
AGGAAGCGCAGGAGGTGCTTCGGGATGAAAAATCGGATATCGCCGGACAGCAAGACCTGTTTCAGGATGAACAGTGAGAATTGCCATGGATGGCGTCATCAGCGTGCTCAAGCGCGACGGAAGCATCGAACCCTTTGTATTGGCGAAACTGCATAACTGCATCGGCCACGGTTTTGTCGCAAGCGGGCAGCCGCAGGAGCGCGGTTCCTCGACCTCGCGCGGGCTGGCCGAGGCGGTGCAAACCTATTTGATGAAGAGCCGATCCCACACCGCCGTGCCTTCGGACCATTTGACCGAGTTGGTCGAGCTGGTCCTGACCCAGACCGGATACGCCGGGGCAGGGTCAGCCATTCGGCACCATCATCATGCCCGCGAGCGATTGCGCCGCTGGATCAAGGTGGCGACGTTTCGCGCGCGCGATGGCCATCTCGCACACCGTCGATGGGACAAGAGCCGCGTCGTCCGAAGTTTGATCGACGCGCACGCCTTGGATGCTCCGGCGGCACGCATCATCGGCGGCCGAATTGAACAGCTTGTCTTCAATTGCGGGCTGAAAGTCGTCACCGCGGATTTGGTCAGAGAATTGACAAAGTGTGAATTGCTCGCATGGGGATTGCTTCCCGGGGCCTTGGCGGTCAAGACCGGCCCGCGACGCGGCGATGTTCGCGCGAGCGAGCACGCGAAAGCACAGGTGCGGCGGCGGGACGAAGAGCCCGAGCCGAAATAGACATTTGCGTCTTGGCGCGGTTGGAATTGCGCCGGCGGCGGAGCCTATCACGGAAGATTCGGCACACCAGATTGCAGGTTCCGCCGTTCACTCGAGCCTGTTGTAAAACCCCGCCCTTAAGACCAGCGCCACGGCCGGGCGGAAGTTTTGCAGCAGGCTCGTGCTTTTTGTTCGAACGAAAAAGCGATAACCCCATCCCCGGCTGTCACCATCCATAGGCCCGGCGTAAGATCGCCGCTTAACAATCGTTTTGATATCAGAATGCGCAACCCGCTCTGCCGCGTTCGTCGCACTATGCTTGACCCGCATTTCACCAGTTTGCTTCAACACTCCCGCGTTCGCGTCGAGTTCGGTCGCCGATCATTCGACAAGCTCGGCTCGCTCGCCGTCGACGAAGGCGCAACCCGCGTATTGTTGGTTACCGATCCGGGAATCGTCCGCGCCGGCCATGCCCGGCGCGCTCTCGATCTTCTCCGCGAAGCAGGACTCGAAGTCACTCTGTTCGACGGGGTGTGCGAAAACCCAACCACCCGCGAAGTCGACGCCGGCCTGCATGTCGCCCGCGAATTGAACGTCGACTTTCTCGTGGGACTCGGCGGCGGCAGCAGCATGGACTGCGCCAAGGGCATCAACTTCCTGCTCGCCAACGGCGGCCGCATGGAGGACTACTGGGGTGTCGGCAAGGCGACACGTCCGATGCTGCCGCTGATCTGCGTTCCGACCACCGCCGGCACGGGCAGCGAGGCGCAGTCTTTCGCGCTCATCACCGATCCGGTCACGCACCAGAAAATGGCCTGCGGCGACGAGAAAGCCCTGCCGCGCGGCGCAATTCTCGAACCATCCTTGCTCTCTACAGTGCCGTTCGCCGTGGCCGCCGCGACAGGCATCGACGCCATCGCCCACGCAGTCGAAACCGCAGGCTCGCGAAATCGGACGGCAGTCTCGCGCCAGCTTTCCGTTGCTGCGTGGAAACTGCTGGCCGCCGCGTTCGAACCCTCACTGGCCCTGCTGAATGCCAACGATCCGCAAATTGGAAAAGAGCCCGGTAACAGCGAAACGCTCCGGGCTTGGGTCCGGGCGGCGCCTGAGTCTCTCGCATATTTCTTTTCGGATAAAGACCCCTTCGCCGCCATGCTCCTCGGCGCTCACCTCGCCGGCGCCGCCATCGAAAAGAGCATGCTCGGCGCGGCCCACGCCTGTGCCAATCCGCTGACAGCTCGCTGCGGCATCACCCACGGCGTCGCCGTCGGCCTCATGCTTCCGCACGTTATCCGCCACAACGCAGCCACGGGCGAAAACCCCTATTCGGACCTCTGCTCTGCCGAATGTCCGGATGCCGAATCGCTGGCAGAGAGAATCACCCGTTTTCTTCTCGCGGCACGACTGCCCCTTCGCCTGCGCGATCTCAACGTCGATCCGCTCGCCCTCGAAGAACTGGCCCGAAGTGCCGCCGAACAATGGACCGCGGGCTTTAACCCTCGGCCCGTGACAGCGGCCGACCTGCTCGAAATCTACGAACCCGCGTTCTGATGATCGGGCGCCGTCGCAACGTCGTCGCCCGCCGTCTCCGCCGGCCCCGGTTCCATCCGGACGTGCGAAGGCGCCGTCGCACCGCCCGAGAGCACGATCGAGAGCGCCTCTTCCATCGTCCAGTCGGTGTGCGTCACCCGGTCCAGCGGGACAATTTCCATATACCCGCCGGTCGGGTTCGGCGTCGTCGGAACGTACACCGTCGCGTAGCGCTTCCCCGTCGTCGTGTCGGTCAGCGTGTTGGTCATGAAGGCGATCGTCTTCATGTGCTCGTTCGGAAAATTCACCAGCACCACCCGCTGCAGCTTCTCGTCCTTGCCCACGCCCGAGAGCGCCTGCACCATCCGCTTCATCGACCCGTAGACCGTGTCCACCAGCGGAATCTTCACCAGCAGGAACTCAAACGCCTCGATGATCCGCCGACCCGCGACGTTCGACCCCAGCCAGCCAAGAATATAGAGCAACAGGATCGTCAGGCTCACCGCCACCGTGACCTGGGCCCATGTCGGATTCTCCAGATCGATCGGCGTGTTCTGACTTTCGACCCCGGTGATCCACTCTCCAAACTGCGCGATCCAATTCAGGACGGTCGCGCCGACAAACAGCGCCAGACCATAGACATACCGCAGCAGGATCGCCGTCACCGCCAGCGGAATCACCACGAGAATGCCCGTGGCGATGCGACCCCGAAACGATCGAACGCCCACCGTCTTGGCCTTGGGTTTCTCCGGTTCGCGGCTTTTTGAATCAACCGTCATTTGGTCTTGAATGCCTCAGTTCTTCGTTCTCGATGCTGGAGCGCTGCCGGCCAAGTATATCGGCTCCCTGAAAAGC
>DATMEE010000581.1:0-6773 GCA_035557035.1 Phycisphaerae bacterium | reverse complement strand
AAGCGGTGCTCGCGTGGGTTCCGCTTGGCGATGAAGTCGGGGACGCAAATGCGGGGATGAACCGACGCCCGCACTTCGGAGATTCGGCGATGTTGAAATGGGCACTGATTTTCCTGGTGATTTCCCTCGTGGCCGGGCTTCTCGGGTTTGGCGGAGTCGCGGCCGGCGCGGCCTCGATCGCCAAATTACTGTTCGGCATTTTCCTGTTCATTTGTTTGTTGTTCTTCGTGTTGTTCCTCTTTGGAGTCGGCGCGATTGCAGACTAAATTGCGATGGCCCGCCGCGCTCCGACTGGAGAGCGGCGCGAACGGGCTTGGGGGAGTGAATCCATGTCAGAGCCCAAGGGAAACAAGGCGAAGTTCGACTGCGAACGCGTGGATGAAGCGCCCCTGCACATCGATATGCAACCTGAATTCGAACCGTGGTCTCTGCCGGCTGAAACCGATCTGGATAAAGTTCGAATGGGAGGATTGAACTTCGACGACGACCTTCCCGGCTTTGCCGTGTTTATGCCGTCGCAGAGCAAATACGAACATTGAGTCGCGCGGACAATGTCCAGGGCGATTCCCCAAACGCGCCCCCTCCTGTCATGCTCGCGAGATCGGACTGAGCGGCTCGATCGATCGTGTGTGGCAGGTGGGGCGCACCTTTCGTCTGGACGCTCCAACGACTTTCCATTCGCTTCGGTAGGCCCTACCACATCAATGAGCGCGCGCGTCAGATTCAAATGGGCGCGGCGCTGCGCTTCATGCGGTACCAATGGGCTCCCCGCGACCTGATCGAAACAAGATCCGTGAGAGGGCTGGACCCTCTCGGTCGATATTTTATGATGCCTTGATGAAGATTCCGTGTCGTCATTGAGACATCGAAACACATATCTTTGACGTTCTTCATCCAGTCTTCATCGTCCGTCCTCCGCAATTCTTCACCAATGTTTCACGCTTCCGTGCCTTGGATTCTCACGGGGTTGCGGCAGAATCCCGGTTGTCGCGAGGCGGTCGCCCGCGGACATGAAGTGTCAGGCTTACGACGCTTCATACGGCGGCGCGACAGGCCCGAAAAAGTAGCCCCCCGAAACAGAGGAGAAGAATCGATGGAATTCCAAGTCACCCGCCGCAAACTGTACGCCTTCACGCTTATCGAACTGCTCGTCGTCATCGCGATCATCGCCTTGCTCATCAGCATCCTGCTGCCGGCGCTGTCACAGGCGCGCAAACTGGGACAGGCCACCAAGTGCGGAACCAATTTGCACTCCGTCGGGCAGGCCATGGCCGCCTACCTCACTGAAAACGCCGGCGTTTTTCCGCCGAGCTACGTCTATCCCGACCAGAACGGCGACTGGGGCATGAACACGCAGCCGGCCTCCAATCCATACGGATATATCCACTGGTCATACTTTCTCTTCAGCAAAGGGCAGGCCCCCGAAGAGAGCTTCCAATGTCCGACCATTCCGAACGGCGGACACCCGCGCACCAATCCGGGCAGCACCGGCTGGGAGGAAGGACAGTCCGATCAGAACGGGCAGAGCGGGCCCAACCCGCTTCAGGACCGCCAGGCCATCCGCATGGCTTACACCGGAAATGCGGCCATCTTTCCGCGCAACAAATTCACGACCGCGCTCTCAGGTGGCGAGCGGGTCAACGTGCTGGTCAACGAGTCCGCGATACACGACCAGGGCCGCACGGTTCTCGCGACGGAGTTCAATAAGAACTGGCGGTCCACCGGGATCGACAGCGGCGGCGGCGTGCTGGTCAAGTCGCACCGTCCGGTGAACCCGTTCTGGCACATCGGAAGCGGATCCAACGAGTACGCAGCCGGGTACGACACGCCGGGCTTTACCTACGGCGACGGTCCGAACTACGGGCTCGAACCGCTCGGCGCGGTGACCAACGCGACGGCGCTCATCGACAACCCCGGCATTTCAGAGGTCAATTCGGTCGGCCGCCATCATCCGGGCGGCGATCCGTACAGCGGGGGAACCGTCAACTTTCTCTACGCCGACATGCACGTGGAGAAAAAATCCGTGCTGCAGACCCTGCAAAAGCACGAGTGGGGAAATCGTTACTACGCCATCGACGGCGCCAACAAGGTTGGCCCGCCCTGGTAGCAGATAAACGACGCATTCCGAAGATGAAGCGATAGCGCGGCGGGAGAGAGCAACGAGCATGTCATGCTCTTGGCATCCAATCCGCGCGCGAAAAAGCGTCTCCGAAACATCAGGGAAAGTCGAAGGTCGAAAGGAGGTGCTTTCCGGAGGAGAAAGAAGCGGCCGCTCCTGGAACGGCCCGGAGGGTACGGTGGGTCAGCCTCTTGACCCACCTTCTTTGGAAGCGCCGCAGATCCGGGCAGGTGGGTCGATAAGACTGACCCACCCTACATCTGCGAATCGTCAAAGTCTAACGCAATCGTGAATGGAACATGCATCGAATAATGTCTTGGGAGGACTTGAAAGCATGAAAACTCGCATCGTATATTTCAGTTTACTTCCTTCGGCGCTGGCGCTGGCTGCAGCCGCCCGCCCCGCGCTCGGGGCGGGGGCCTGTCTCCGTGTCAGCACGCTGAACGGGGCCCCTTCTTGCACCGTCCAGCCCGACGAGGCCACTTGCGAAGCAACCCCGAATGCCCGATGGTTCGGCGACGGAACGACGTGCGCCGACGTTCCGCCAATCTACTTCTACCCCGACGGCGGACAGATCAACATCAGCGGCGCCAGCCTTTTCGCAAATTACTTCGAGTTTCCCGCCTCCACGAATGACGCGGTGAATGTCGACGAGGATTTTGTCCCGTGCGACGGTGATCCGCTGTCTGGGTTTGCCGACACCAACTGTGACTCCGCGGCCGACGGCATCGACCAGCTCGCCTCCAGCTTCACCTGCGGAGTGCCGTGGCATGGGCAGTGGCTCGTCCAGTATCGCTCGGTCGGATCGGGCAACGGCCTGGCCGAATTCGTTGACTACCAACTGACCGGCCGTCTCCCCTCGACGATTCCCACCGAGCTTGGCGTGCTCAACGGCAAGCGCTGGGCCGGCCCCGGCATCAAGCAGGGCCCGCTCTCGGGGTGCGAGGCCCTCTGCTTTCCCGCGCTGAACTCGGCCGACCTCGACTGCAACAGCGTCATCGATGGCGCGGACATCGAAGGATTCGTCGATGCTCTCCTCTTCGCAACCGGTTGCGACATCATCCGGGCGGATCTGAACGAGGACACCGTGCTCGATGAATTCGACGCTCCACAGTTCGTATCATGCGTGCTCGACGGCGGGTTGACCTGCGGCCGCGCCATCAACGGAACCGGCGTCGGCGCCACCAACGAAAGCGGCACGCCGGTTTGCCCGGAGACGATCGATATCGCCAACATGGACGTCCCCACCAAGTGGTTTGTATTGGCGCCCGGGGGAACGGCGGTCTGGAATCGAAAGCCGACTTTCAGCGGCTACGGCGACAACCCCCGCGGCTCGTCCGACACGGGGTTCTCCAACAAGCTCAAGCCGCTCTCACGCACGGACCATTATGGCAACGCGGTGACACTGAACGTTGATACGGCAAATCCCGATGCAAGCACGGTCTATGACACCACGATCGCGTATTCACCCGTCGTCCCGGTCGCCAATCGCGGCACGGGGCTTGAGAATGTGACCTTCACCGAGCTTCAATACGCCTTCGTGACCGGCCGCTTGCCCAACGGTGAAAACCTCGTCGTGAACTGTCGCGACGTCGGCTCCGGCACGCGCAACGCGTGGAGCAATTCGCTGGGCATCGATCCGAGCTGGGCGGCCGGCGACAACATCGGCAACCAGACGACGGCGACCAATCAGACAAACCTCGGCCCGGGAACGCGAGCGACGCAGTGCGGCAGTTCGAGCCATACGGAAAACGCCCCGCAGCAGCGGCGCCTCTGCCTGGGTTACACGGGAATCTTTGGCGCCGATCGCGCCGCGGCCGATGCGCTGGCCGGACTTTATGAGATTCTCAACGTCAAAAAGGACATCGCAGGCGGCGCGCAATTCGTTCGCTGCACCGTGGACTCGGTCCTCGATAACAGCGACGTGAGCACCGGTTGGCAGATCGGCGGCTCACAGACTCTTGCCACGCGGGGCAATTTCCTCAGCGGCATCGGCGGCAACTCCGATCCTGCGATGAGCAGCATTCCCGCTCGCGACTACATGCGCAACCTCACGACGAGCATCGAGAATTACCTCAATTCAGGATCGGCCCCCGAATTCAATTCGCCCGCGGAAATCCTGGTGAAGCAGTTCATTCTCGATGTCGGCGTCGATGCGACACCCGAGCTCACTGACCCGACGGATTATCAACCGACGGCGGCCTTCAATCAGGACATTCAGGACGATGTTCGCGCGTTGAATACCACGGTCGTGCCGGACTTTGGCACGATCAGCCCCGGCGACGGCGGCCGCGTTCCCGTTCGCAACACGCTGACCGGCGGCGCCACTTACAGCGACGGCAGCACTGCGGCCTATCGCGATCACACGGGCGCTTTGACGATTCTGGGCAGCCAGCGCGTCTTTCCCCGCATGGCGATTCAAGGCGACTTCGACGCCGATGGCGACCGCGACATCGACGACATCGACCCGCTCATGTCGGCCTTGCAGGACCCCCGGGCGTTCTCCGCGGCCGATGGGGTGGCGAATCCGGGCAATTACATCATTCCCGAGATCCTCGGCGACTTCGAGGGTGACGGAAATTTCGATCACTTCGACGTGCGCTACTACGCCGATGGTCTTGCTCTCAATGCCGGCGCGCTCGATCGCAAGCAGGGCTTTATCCGCGTCGATCAGCGCTGGGAGACGCTCACCAGCGCCGGCAACTTCTTCTTCACCGACACGACGAGAGTTCCGGCGGCGACCACGCTCATCACCGGCACCTATGAAGCGGGCGATGCACGCGGCGACGTGGCCGGGAGCACTCCGCTTCGCGGGGCGCAGCCGCGCGGGCAGAACCACGTCGTGAACCATCAGGACATCGAGTATGTCCGGGCGAACATCTATGCAGGCGCGTGGGGTTCAAACCTGGATAATCACTTCGACCGGGACCTGAGCGCAGACATGAACGGCGACCTGATCGTTGACAACAACGACGTGGTCGAGATCGTCGTGAACATTCTCGACACCGTCAGTGGAGACATCGACCTCAACGGCGTGATCGACTGCGGCGATCTCGTCACCATCAGCGGCAACGTCGGCGTCGTGACCCGCGGCGCGACGTATGCACAGGGCGACCTCGACTCCGACGGCGACGTGGACGCGGGCGACCTTGCGACGGCCTGCAGCAATTGCCCCGGCTGCGCCGGCTCGTGCTGCCCGTGATGCCCCACTGTTGCCATGCATTCCCGGCCAGTCCAGGATTGATTCGACTTCAGGAAGCGAGGCCGGCCCAGCGCCGGCCTTCTTCTTTTGGTCGCTATTCGACTTCGCGGGAATCGCCGGCCAACTTTGATTCGGGACCGGCCTCCGGCGACTTCGACTCCGGATCGTCCGGCGCGGCCTGGGTTCGCTGGCGCCTTGCGCGGCCGGGGGAGTTGAAGGGGAGCGGTTGGTCGGATTGCGGATAGCGATGGCGCTCGTAAATGGGTCCGAGCGGCGGCGGGACGTAATCCTTCCACGGGCTTTCGCGCAGTTCGGAGGCGCTCACGTCCTTCTTCGCGAGGTCCCAGATCAAGTCGCGGACGAGGCGGCGGAACTCCTGCTCGGAGCGATAGTCCGATTCGCCGGTTTCGACGTCGCAGTCCGGGGCCTGCTTCAGTTCTTCAGCGATTTCAATGGGCAGCACGACGGGCGCGCGGACGGCCGCGATCGGCGTTTTCGATCGCGTATCGCATAGGACGCCGACGTATTCGGCGTCGGCTTCGCTGTCTTCCACGCGGGCATAGATCAAACACAGGTCGCAGGCATTGGCGCGGGCGGCGTCGAGAATGTCGTCGCGACGGCATCCACGCGGGTCAAGCCCCGGCTGGCGCAGGAAGACGATCTCGCGCACGGCGGGCAGATCGTCGAGCAGATGATTCCAGTGAATCGCATGTTGCTCGGGCAACGGCTGGGGGCGCAGTCGGCGGTCGCCTGATTCGCCGAGAAAGGCCTCGACCCGGGCGATGCACAGGCCGGCCGGGAACTGCCCGGCGGCCGGTTCGGTGAGGGGCGTGGCGGCCCCTGCTCTTGAAAATGATCCGCCGGCGACGCCGAAGTCTTCAGCGGAGACGGTGACGACGCAAGTTTCGTCGTCAATCTGATACTTGGGCGAGGTCTTGCGGCCGCCGCAGGCGCCGGCCGCCAGTGCCAGCCCAATTGCAGTTGTTGTCGACAGATGGACTCGCCGGAGGGTGGAGGATCTCTTGTTTTGTCGAGTTACGTTCAATTGTGACCTGCCGATTGAGCGGAATTCGCTGGGCGCGGAGCTTCCTCGCCATCCAGAGTTATCGGAGAAGGCGCGGAACATCTTGCGGGATGGGTTGCGCTCCAACCAAATTCACTGTGCAGGCGACGTTTCACGATTTTAGTTTCACGCCGTCCGCCGTGACGGCGGGCGCTACTTCAGCCATGCGCCGAAACCGCGGCAGTCGCGCCAGTGTCACGCGAAAGGCGCATCTTTTGCGCGGGGACTTTCACTTCTTGCCAACTCACGTCGCTGCAACGCTGTTCCGATAGCAATATCGTCCAATATCGGAAGGCCTGATTTTGTCCGGACTTGCCACATCTTCTCTGCTCACGCTCGACATTGGCGCCGCGGCGCGACCGATTAACGCCCTCCGCCCCGCTTACATC
>DATMEE010000580.1:0-2099 GCA_035557035.1 Phycisphaerae bacterium | reverse complement strand
ACCAGCCGTTTGTCGCGGATTTCATAACCCCCTTCGCGAAGCAGGCGCGCCGCCTCGCGAAGATTGGTGCGCCGCGCTTCCTCGTTGCCGCCGGTCGGTACCTTGAACTCTTTGGTGAAGACTTCCGCCGGGACCTGGTTGCGGACGGTTTCCAGGATTTCCAGTTCCTTCCCCGTCGGCAGACCGGACGACGCGAGCTCGGTGCCACTGAAGTAGGACTCGATCGGCTTGTACTGCCCGAAGAACAGCGTGCGATTCATGTCCTCGAAGTCGAGGGCATAGCGCAGCGCAAGCCGCATGCGCGGGTCCTGGAATTTTTCGCGCCGCGTATTCGGCACAAACGCCTGCATGACGCCGCGCGATCGCTCCGGGAATGTCTCGAGGATGACACGGCCTTCGCGCCGGGCCGGGAAGTCGTAAGCGGTCGCCCAGCTGCGCGCCGAACCCTCGACGCGGAAATCGAAGTGCCCTGCCTTGAACGCTTCGAGCTCGACCGTTTCGTCGCGGAAATATTCGTAGGTGATCTCGCTGATATTCTCGGTCCCGATTTTCACGGGCAACTGCGCGGCCCAGTAATCTTTCGCGCGCTCATAAACGATGGTGCGGCCCGGCACGAGGCTCTTGACGCGGTAAGGCCCGCTGCCCAGCGGCGGCTCGAGCGTCCCCGCATTGATGTCGCGCTTGTTGCCTTGCGCATCCGTGCCGGTCCACCAATGCTTCGGCAGCACGACCAGCTGTCCGACGATCTGCGGCAGTTCGCGATTGCCGGGCGCGTCGAACGTAAAGGTGACTTCGCGTTCGCCGTTCTTCTCCGCCTTCGTGACGTGGCGATAATAGAAGCGGTATTGCGGATTCAGTTCCTTGAGCGTTTCGAACGTCCAGATGACATCCTCTGGCGTGATCGGTTTTCCGTCGTGCCAGCGAGCCTCCTTGCGCAGCCGGTAGGTGACGGAAGACCAGTCGGCCGGATGACTGACGGCCTCGGCGATCAATCCGTATTCGCTCGCCACTTCGTCGAGCGAGCTCGCCATCAGGGTGTCGTAGAGATTGGTGATGCCGGCTGCTGCCGTGCCGCGCGGGATAACGAAGTTCAGGCTGTCGAAGCTGCCATCCTGGCCGAAGCGCACGAAGCCGCCCTTTGGGGCGTTTGGATTGACGTAGTCGAAATGCTTGAAATCTGCCGGATACTTCGGCTCGCCCATGAGCGAGAGCCCGTGTTTCCAGACGGGATCCGCTGAGAAGGCGGGTGCTGCGAGAAGAAGTACGGCGGCGAACGCAATTCCGCTGGCGCGGAGGGACGAGGGAAGTCGGCGATGCACGCAGGGCTCCGTTGAACTTCGCCCCCTGGCGAGATTCCACGGCGATTATGACGGATTTCGGCGGCGCTACCAGCGCCGGAACCGGCCTAACGCATTCTTGAAGAGACGCGTCGAATTCTACTACTTCGCCTTGGCCTTGGCTGCGTCCGGCGCAGGTGCCGTTGCCGGTGCGGCAGCACCCTGTTGCGGCTTCGGCAATGGCTTTGGACTGTCCGAAAGAGTGTTCAGGTAGGCGATGATGTCGGCTCGCGAATCCGGTCGCTTCACACCGGCGAAGGTCATCGACGTGTTCTTTATCTCGCTCTTTGGATTGGCGAGGAATTTATCGAGGCTCTCGAAATCCCAGGTGCCGCCCTTCTCCTTCATTCCGGCCGAGTAGGAGAAGCCCTGGATATGGGCGCGCTGGTTGAGAACCGTGTTCCAGAGATTCGGGCCGACCTTGTTCGGACCGCCCTTTTCGAAGCTGTGGCAGGCGAGGCAGGTCTTGGCCGCGATCTCGCCCTTGGCCGGGTCGGCTTTGGCAAGACGCACGTCGATCGGCTCGGCGGGCGGCAAGGCTGCCTGCGCTCCGCCTGCGGCCGGCGTCTCCGGTACTTCGACGATGAACCCGGGCTTTTCGGGCGCGTGCGGCGAGAATACGGCGCCGGCGATGATGTTCATGGACAGCACGAACAGGCAGGTCGCGAGCACCGCGCCCATGATTTTATTGAGCTCGAATCCGTCCATTGCGAGCGCCGCTCCATCCCGGAAGTGGCCAGACGTATCGCTTTGCCCGTAGCG
>DATMEE010000579.1:0-14108 GCA_035557035.1 Phycisphaerae bacterium | reverse complement strand
TCTGCGTTGTAATGTAAGGAAATCGGAATCATGCGCGTCCTCTTTCTCCACGATGAAATCCCGCCCGATGCCCGCGCCGATGTCGCCGACGCCCTGGTGCAGGCCGAATATATCGGCGGCGTCCTGAAACGCCAGGGCCATGACATCCTCCAGCTCGCCTTTACGGCCGACTTGTCCGCGACCAGCGCGGCGATTCGCGACGCGCGGCCCGACGTCGTCTTCAACCTGGTCGAATCCGTCGGCGGCCAGGGCCGGCTCCTGCACTTCGCGACGGCCCTGCTCGATTCAATAGGCCTCCCCTACACCGGCAACAAAACCGAGCCGATGTTTCTGACCACCGGCAAACTCCTCGCCAAGCGCTGGATGATCGCCCACGGCATCGACACGCCCGCCTGGCACGATGGAAAATCCCTGCACGGCACGCCGTCCGGCCAGCGTTACATCGTGAAGTCGGTGTGGGAGGAGGCCTCGATCGGCATTGACGATTCGTCCATCGTCTCCGCCTCAGATGCCGCAACTCTGGCACGAGAGATTGACCGACGCAGTGCGAGCCTGGGTGGGGAGGCCTTCGCGGAGGAGTTCATTAAAGGCCGGGAGTTCAACCTGTCGTTGCTGACCACCGGCGACGCGAGCGGCGCGTGCGAGCTTCTGCCGCCGGCCGAGATCGACTTCGCCGGCTACGCCCCCGGCAAACCCCGCATCGTCGGCTACGCCGCCAAGTGGCACGCCGATTCGTTCGAGTATCAAAACACGCCGCGGCGGTTTGACTTCCCGCAGAGCGACCAGCCCTTGATTGAGCAACTCGGCACGATCGCCAAAAAATGCTGGCAGGTGTTCGGTCTCTCCGGCTACGCCCGCGTCGATTTCCGCGTCGATTCCCACGGCCGCCCCTGGATGCTGGAAATCAACGCCAATCCCTGCCTCTCCCCGGATGCGGGCTTCATGGCGGCCGCAGACCGGGCCGGCCGTTCGCCGGAGACAGTGATCGACCGGATCATCAAAAGCAGCATGATCTAGGATGGTCAAACCCGTACAATTCGCTCATCATGGATTTTCGAACCCACGTCCTCCCCACCGACCCCGACCACGTTCGCCGCATGGCCGTCTCCAGCGGTTTTTTCCGCGACGACGAGGTTCCCGTCGCGGTTGAACTGGTCGAAGAAACGCTCGCCCGAGGCCCGGCCGCGGGCTATTCGTACATCTTCGCCGACGTCGGCGGCGTGCCCGTGGGCTATGCCTGCTTCGGGCTGCTTTCCTGCACGCTTGCTCGATACGGGCTGTATTGGATCATCGTCGACAACGAGTGCCGTGGCCAGGGCATCGGCCGGGAACTGCTCCGCCGGGTGGAGGACGCGGTGCGAAGCGACGGAGGCGAGCGCCTCTACATCGAGACCTCCATGCGCGAATTGTACGCCCCGACCCGTCGGTTTTACGAGAAGTGTGAATATGTTATTGCGGCCGAGCTTCCGGAATACTACGCCCGCGGCGACGGCAAAGTTATATATTTGAAGTGCCTGTAGCTGATTGGGGCGCCTGTCTTTTTCTACATTTGCTATTCGCTATTCTAAATTCGCGAAGCGCTAAGCCACCGCGCTCGTCGGCCGCTCATCATCAAACCGCACGCTGACCCGCTTCGACACCCCCGCCTCCTGCATCGTCACGCCGTAGAGCACGTCGGCGATGCTCATCGTCCGCTTGGAGTGGGTGATCACGATGAACTGGGCCAGCTCCACGAACTCCTTCACCACCGCCGCGAAGCGCATGTTGTTCGCCTCGTCCAGCGCCGCGTCCACTTCGTCCAGCAGCACGAACGGCGACGGTCGGCTGCGGAAGACGGCCATCAGCAGGGCGATCGCGGTCATGGTTTTCTCGCCGCCGGAGAGCTGGCTGATGTTGCGCGGCTCCTTGCCCGGCGGCCGGGCGGTGATCTCGATGCCGCACTCCAGCACGTCGTTCATGTCCATCAGCGAGACTTCGGCCTTGCCGCCGCCGAAGAGCTTCTTGAACAGCTTGGAGAAATGATCGGAGACGGCGTTGAAGGTCTCGATGAAGCGCTGCTCGGATTCCTTGTTCAACCGCTCGATCAGCGCCGTGAGCTGCTTCTCGCTGCTGCGCAAATCCTCGAGCTGTTTGGTCAGGAAGTCGAGCCGCTGCTCCAGCTCCTCCTGCTCGCGGATGGAATCGAGATTCACGTTGCCCAGCCGCTCGATCTTCTGACGCAGCTCGTTGATCTCGGCCTCGATGGCCGGCCAGTCTTCCTGCTCGTCGGGCGCGTAGGTTTCGTATTGGACGGCCAGATCGACCGAAAGCTCCTCAGCGATGCGCGCGACGAGGTCCTCGATGCGGACGCGAACTTCCTGCAGCTTGATTTCGCGCTCGTGCAACTGGGCCTCGACCGATTCCAGCTCGCCTCGCAGGCGCCGGGCATCGCGTGCGAACTGATCGCACGCCTCGCGCAGAGAGTCGCGCTCCTGCCGCAGCGACATGCTCCGCTGCATCAGTTGGCCGTTCTCCTCGGTCAGCGCCGCCAGCGTCTGCCGCGCTTCTTCGATCTGGCGATGCGACTGCTCGATGCGCTCCTGCGCCTCGACCACGTCGCGACTGGCCCGCTGCCGATCCGCCTCAAGCTGGATCGCCAGCGCCTCCAGCTCGCGGATCGCCTCGCCCACGCTCGCGCGGCGCTGAGACAATTCGCCGACTCTCACGCGAGCCGCGGTAATGCGCTCAGCGATGGCTTGCCGTTTGGCGGAAAGTTCGTCGATGTGAGATTGCAACTGTCCGCTGAGCTGCTCCGCGTCCAGATACCGCTGATCCACCACGATCAGTGCCTGCTTCGCGTCATGCTCCTTTGCGTCGATCTCGGTCAGCCGCCGCGCCAGCGATTCGATGTCCGCCAAGACGTGCGGCCGCTCGCCGTTGAGCTGGCGCAGCATGTTGTCTAGATTATTCAGGGCGGCCTGCACTTCGACGCGCTCGGTGTTGGCTTCGTAAAGCGACGTGCGCAGGTCCTGCTGCATCGCTTCAAGATGGGTGACTTCCGAGTCGCGGCCCTGCAATTCGTCGGTCATTCGCGCGATGCGCTCGGCGACTTCCTCCAACTCGCGGGTCAGCTCACGAAGCTCGCTCCGGCGGCTGATCAGACCCGTGTCGCTGCCCAGCGCCCCGACGCTCAGCCGGCCATCCGGCTCCCAGACGACGCCGTCGAGCGTCACGAAGCGAGCGGTCACGTCCAGCTTCGCCATGTTCGCGGCCGCATCGAGCGACTGCACGACATGCGTGCGGCCGAGCAGATGCCGCGCGAGCCTCGCGCAGTCTTCGGGCACGCGGACCCAGTCGAGCATGTTGGCGACATAGCCCTCCTGCGCCGACAGATCGATCGCGCCGATGAACGGCGGGATCGAATCGAGACAGAAGGCATGCACCCGGCCGCTCGATTCGCCGAGCGTTTCCAGATCGGCGACAAGCCGCGATCGCTCCGCCGCCACCAGGTAGGTCTCGACGTTGCCCAGCACGGCCTCGACCAGCCGGGCGTGCTGCACGTCGGTCTCGAACAGTTCGCCGACGGCGCCGCGCACGTAACCAAACGTCTGTCCCGTGGCATCGGCATCGCGCCGCTCCAGAATCTCCCGGGCGCCGGCCAACAGACCTTCGTGCCGACCGTCCATCTCCGCCAGCAGTTGCCGCCGGCTCTCCAGGCCGCTGCGATGCTCCTTGGCGGCCGCAAGCTGATCGATTAGCGCTGCCCGCTGCTGGGCCGCCTCCGCGATGCGCGACTTGGTTTCGTCGATGCGCCGGGAGCGATCAGCGATGGTTTCATCAATCTGCCTCCGGCGATCCAGCCGTTCGCGATGCCCCTGCTCAGCAGCTTCCAGCGCCTGCGCGATTTCACCCGCGCGAATCTCCAATTTCGCGTGCTGCCCCCGCAGCGACTCTCGCTGAATTCCGTGTCCCTGAATCTCGTTGTTAAGCTGGCTCGCCCGCCGCGCCAGCTCGAAAATGCTCTCCTTCGCCTCATCCAGCGACACCTTCTTTTCATTCAACGCATGGGCGCACTGGGTGTCCTCGGCCTGGCATTCCCGCTGCTCCGCGGCCACGGTGGTCAATTCAGTCTCAATCGCCGCCGCGGCCTCGCGCTGCGCCTGCGTTCGCCCGTCCAATACCGCGACCTGCTCGTCGAATTGCGACAGCCGCTCGCGCGAGCGATCCAGCAGCCCCTGCTGATCGGCGATGCGCCGCTCGCTGGCCGCGATGCGCTCCTGGTGCGCCGTGATCTGCGACTGCACCGCCGAGAGCCGCGATTCGACCTCCTGAATCTCGCGCTCCACGTCGACGATGCGGACGTTCGCCTCGCTGGTCCGCGCCTCGTTGGCCGACAGCTCGGTGCGGATGGCCGTCACCCGGTCATGCAATTCCGCCGCGGCCTTCGACAGCTCATCGTGCGAAACTCTCAGCCGGTGATACTCCGACAGCGCATGCCGGCTGCGCAACTCGCGCAGGCGGCCCACGTACGTCTCGTAGTTCCGCGCCTTGCCGGCCGCCAGCTTCACGCTGCGCAGCCGCTTCTCCAACTCTTCGACGACGTCCTGCACCCGCTGCAGGTTCTGGTTCACCCGCTCCAGCCGGCGAAGGGCCTCTTTCTTCTGATGCTTGTACTTGTTGATCCCCGCCGCTTCCTCGAAGATCGCCCGCCGCTCCTGCGGGTTGGCCTGAAGCATCAGATCGACGCGGCCCTGCTCGATCACGCTGTAGGCATCGACCCCGATGCCGGTGTCGAGGAACAGCTCGCGGATGTCCTTGAGCCGCGCCGGCTGCTTGTTCATCAGGTATTCGCTCTCGCCCGAGCGATAAAGCCGGCGAGTGATGACCACCTCGGTCTGGTCGGTCGGCAGGGTGCCGTCGGCGTTGTCGAAGGTGAGATCGACCTGGGCCATGCCGCTGGTCTTGCGCGTGCCCGAGCCGTTGAAGATCACGTCGAGCATGTTCTTGCCGCGCAGGCTCTTGGCCGACTGCTCGCCGAGGACCCACTTGATGGCGTCGACGACGTTGCTCTTGCCGCAGCCGTTGGGCCCGACGATGCAGGTGATGCCGCGGTCAAAGTCGAACTCGGTCTTGTCGGCGAAGCTCTTGAAGCCGGTGGCGGTGAGTTTCTTGAGGATCATGTGAGAAAAGCGCCTCCTGCGCCTGTGATTTGCCCGCCCGGCATCCATGCCGGCAAGGCCCCCCGTCTATTCATCGTCGAAACCCCCGCCTTGGGGCCGGTCGAGGGTAATTCTCCGGATTATACGCGGTTACGGATCGTGGGAAAAGCCGAGATCGGTGCAGGTCATCGTCCTTGGGCAGGCAATTACATTATAATGTAACCGGACGCGAGGATGATCGATGAGCGCCGAGACGCTGAGAATTCTTGAAACAGCACTTCAACTGAATCCGGATGAGCGTGCCGCGCTGGCGCAACAGCTATTAGACAGCCTTGATGAAGACAGCGAAATCGTGCTACATGAGGAATGGGACGCCGAGATTGCTCGGCGAGTTGCCGATTCGGAGAGCGGAAAAGCAAAATCCGTTCCCTGGCCCGAGGCGAGACGGCAGATCATCGAAGGCATCACTGGTCAGGCGGATGCTTGAGTTTGCTCCCGAAGCCCTCGCTGAGGCCCGCGCAGCCTATCTCTGGTATGCCGAACACAGTCACTCGGCGGCTGCTTCATTTATTAATGAGTTCGACTTGACCCTCGATCGAATCGTCCGAACGCCGGCAGCGGGTTCACCGCATAAGAGGAAAATACGAAAACGGCGATTCCAGCGATTTCCGTATGTCGTGGTCTATCGCGAAATCACCGGCGGAATTGAAATCATTGCCGTGGCGCACGGATCGCGCAGGCCCGGTTATTGGAAGAAGCGAGTCCGCTAATTCTTCTACGGTATGCAGGATGGAAATTCCTTCGCCAGCCCCTAACGGGCTCCTTCCATGGTCGGAGAGTGACTCAGCCGATGTAAAACTCGAACTGCACGTCGGTGCTCGGCAATTCAACTCGCTCAGGTTGACGGTGACTCCCTTGTTTTTTCAGAACCGGTTTCTCTTGCGGAGTCACGAGGAGAATTAGTCATTACCATCGACGGTCGCGCGTACCGTTGGACAGTTAGCTCCGGCCCAACAATCAGCTAGGGCGGATCGTGCCAATTGAATCGCATGTTCCATTCTAAGTCTGCCGCCGATCCTAGCATTTGCCTCGGAACTCAGCCGCTCCACACTCCTCTTACTACGGACCAGAAAAACCGCACAACGGTCGGTGCCCCGGCGCACATACTGATCACGGCTAAAGCGAAGATTAGGACGCCCGCCAGACAACCGGCCCGTTCAGAGAAGCTCATTCTATACGCTTCCTGTTCAACGGCCTCTCCGCGCAACACGGCGTCGACCATCTTGAGCTTCATCAATCGCTCGAACACCTCAGGAGGATAATCTTCAGATTTACATAGCCTTGCCGAAGGCGGCAGTTGAGACGCTGCCTGCTTGACATCTGAGCCATACCGGGAAAGGAACTGCTGGATCGCATGGTCGACATCGGGACCCGCGTGCGTCGAGAGCAACCAATAGCGGCCAGCGTGGAAAATATCGCCCATGGCGTGGCACACGCGTCCGAGTTCGGTAAGCAGCAGTGGGTCATAGCCACGCGTTTGAAGTGCAGATTGCAGGCGCGTGCGGGCCATACCGAGGTCACCGGCAGCCATGTCGCGATTGACGCGTTCCATGAGCGACAAGATGTTGCGCCTTCCCATCGGTTCAATTATACGATTGGATGCTTACTCCGTCCGCCGAGACGGCGGACGCTACTCGCTACGCGGGCGCTACCCTTCTCGTAACGCTACCCGTTTACGATCTCCCCGCCATTGGGGTGCAGCACCTGGCCGGTGATGTACGAAGCTTCGTCCGAAGCGAGGAACACAAAGCACCCGGCACACTCCCACGGCTGACCGGCCCGGCCCATCGGCGTGTCGCCGCCGAATTTTGAAACTTTCTTCGCGTCGAAGGTGGATGGAATCAGCGGCGTCCAGATCGGCCCGGGCGCCACGGCGTTCACGCGAATCTCATCGTCCGCGAGATTCTGCGACAGCGAGCGGGTGAACGCCACGATCGCGCCCTTCGTTGATGAGTAGTCCAGCAGTTCGGGACTGCCGCGATAGGCCGTGACCGACGTGGTGTTGATGATCGACGCGCCCTTCTGCTTCTTCAGAAACGGCAGCGCCGCCTTGGTCATGAAGAACATCGCAAAAATGTTCGTGCGAAAGGTGTCGATGAGCTGCTTCTCATCGATTTCGTCCAGCTCCTTCGTCGGGTGCTGCCCCGCGGCGTTATTCACCAGCACGTCCAGCCGGCCGAACTTCTTGATCGTTCGCTCCACGACATGTTTGCAGTGCGGCTCGTGGCCGATGTCGCCCTTGATGAGCAGGCACTGGCGACCTTCATGTTCGATCATCTCGCGCGTCTCTTCGGCGTCGGGCGTTTCTGAGAGATACGAGACAGCGACGTGCGCCCCCTCGCGCGCGAAGAACACCGCGACCGACCGCCCGATGCCGCTGTCGCCGCCGGTGACAATCGCCACGCGATCCTGCAACTTGAAGCTGCCGCGATACCAGTCGGGAACGGTGACCGGCTCAGGGCGCATCTTGTCCTGCCGCCCGGGCCGCCGCTGAGTCTGCGGCGGCCGCTGCCGGCGCTTGTTCGATTTGCCCTGATCCTTGGATTTGTTGGCCATCGAACGTACCACAAGGGACTACTTCTCACGGCTGCTTTTTTTTCAGCCAGACAAGTCAGGTAACTAGGGCGAGATTTCAAGCATCTTTGCCTGACACAGGTGAGCCTGTTCGCTCTCACCAAGCTGCTGATAACAGTCCGCCAGCACTTGCCAATAGTCGGCGTCTTGACTCTTCTTTGCCACGGCACGCTTCGCCAGTTCGAGGGCCCGATTTGCATCTCGAAGCTCCGGCCAGTCGCAGTTCAATAGTTGCTGCGCGAGTCGAGCGAGACTCTCGGCGCACGCATCCGGCTGATTGGCGTCGAGTTCGAGCAGGCGTGCCGACTCCTGCCACGCGGCGCGAGACTCCGTTTCACGCCCCAGCCGATGGTACAAAGCGCCGGCCTGTTGAAAATCCGAATAAGCCCCCAAAGCGGTTCCACGCGTCAGCCGCTGCGATACTCCTTTGTAAAACTCCATCTGTCGATCCACGAAGACCACTGCCAGATCCGTCCGTCCCTCCGCCTCCGCGAGGAGGGCCACACACCCCCATAACCCGGCCAGCACCTTTATCGCAGTCCAATCAGCAGAATCGCCATCGTAATAACGCTGCGCCAGGGGAAGCGCCTCATCGGCCAATTTTCTGCCCCGACCCAGTCCATCAACTCCGCAGTACCACGAAACACCTCGGCTCAAGTTCGAAACATGTCCGCACAAATAAATACGGTTGTGCGGATCGCTTCTACAGAGTTGCCTTCCAAGGGCGAGCGCCTTCTCAAGATGGACAGTGGCGTTGGCGTGATCGCCCAGCCCCCATTCCACAAACGCGAGACTTATGTGAGCCTCTCGTAGTCCATCCAGGGCGGTCAAGTCGCCTGGACGCATGGTGACAACGCGCTGACTCAGCTCCATCATCCGCTCGGCACGTCCGGCTGCCTCGCTCCATCGGCCGGCTTCTATGGCAATATGCCAAAGGCGATGCTGGCTCCACGCAAGGTTTTCCAGGTGTTCTGCGATCGGCTTGTCCGCCGCCAGGTGTGCCTGCAAACCCTCTGCCCGCTCATACCAGGCTTTCATCTCGTCAAACTGGTTTCGAAGCTTGAACGCATCTCCGATGAGGACCATGTCGATCGATCTCAGAGAAATCAGGCCCAGGTTCCCGGGCACGATGTTGCTCGCACGTTCACGCGCCGCCAGCGCCCTTACGCACAATTCCAGTGTCTGCGCGCCGTCGCCGTCATCCAGTGCTACCCGAGACAGTTGACGAAGCGAATCGGCATAGACCGACAGTACGGTCGGATCCTCCGGCGAATCGCGCAGCAACGACAGGGAGGCCGCGTGAAGCTCCTCCGCCAGGTCTTCGCGCTCCGCTTTCGTGCCGACTTGATCCGTCAGCATCGGAAGCGCCCGCGTCGCCAGAACGCCGGCGAGCGCTACGGCGCTCTCCTTCGTTTCCCGCGCCCGTATCATGGCGAAGAACATCCCAATGACTGCGACAATCACAGCGAGCGCCGCGACCGAACTGACGCCGACCAGGAGCCGATGACGGCGGGCGAATCGCCCGACGACGTACCTGGCGCTCGGCCGTCGAGCCAATATCGGTTCATGACGCAGATGGCGGCGAATGTCCGTGGCCAGAGCGTCGGCCGATGCATAACGTCTGCCAGGCTCCTTCTCCAGCGTTTTCATGACGATCGTTTCAATGTCGCCGCCCAGTCGCGGGTCACTTCGCGAGATCGGAACCGGCGCTTGTTCCTGCAAACGCCGGATGACCTGGCCAAGCGCGACGCCGTTCGTTTGAATCGGAAGCTCGCCACAGAGAAGCTCGTACAGAATGACGCCCAGGGAGTACACGTCGGATTGCGTTCCCGCCTGGCCCGCCACCTGCTCAGGCGCCATATAGGCGATCGTGCCGATCAGGCACCCGGGTTCCGTCGCAAGCGTTAACGCCGAATGGTCCGTGATGGCGCCCACGCCGTAATCCAGTACGCGTGGGAACGGCCCTTGCATCGTTTGCTCGACGAGGATGTTCTCGGGTTTGAGGTCGCGATGAATCACGCCGGCCTGGTGGGCGTATTGAATCGCATCGCAGACTTTGGCGAGCAACTCCAGCCGGCCGGCGATATCGAGGCCGTGCGTCCTCACATAGGCGTTGATCGGCACGCCTCTGACCAGCTCCATCGCCAGGAAGGGACGATTGCCGGCGGAAGTCTTCACCTCGCCCGCATCATAAATCTGCGCGATGCCGGCATGACGCAGCCGGGCGAGAATATCGATTTCTCGCTCGAATCGGCGCACGAGGTCGGATGACGTCGACTTCATCACTTTCAGCGCGACTTCGCGCTGCGGATGATCCTGAACGGCGCGATAGACCATGCCCATGCCGCCCTCGCCCAGTGGTTCGATGATTCTGTAGCGGTTGGCGGCCAGGCAGCCCGGCGACAGCATGTCGCCCAAACCTTGAAGCAGCGCGCTCATGCTCCCGGCCAGCGGCGGGCGGTCCAGCCCGGACCATTCGGCGGAATC
The DNA here is from genome assembly GCA_035557035.1 of Phycisphaerae bacterium. Lineage (GTDB taxonomy): Bacteria > Planctomycetota > Phycisphaerae > UBA1845 > UTPLA1 > JADJRI01. The sequence continues at coordinate 3,849 of DATMEE010000579.1, read as the reverse complement.
GCTCGCGATCAGGATTTCCACTTCACCCCGCAAATCGAGATCGCTGCCGCACTCGTTCTCCAGAAATGCAGAGCGCTCGTTCTCCGGGAGACGGATCACGGCCCGGAACAGGTCCAGCGCCTTTCGGGCTCGATGCGAATTCACGCGGTCCCCCTCCCAGAGTTCAAGCCGCCAGCTCGCGATGCAGCCACGCCTTGGCCGTGCGCCAATCCTCCTGCACCGTGCGGCGCGAGACCTTCAGTGCTTCCGCCGCTTCTGCCTCCGTCATCCCGGCAAAGAATCGAAGTTCCACAACCTGCGCGAGTCGCGGCTCGATGGCCCCCAGCTGCCGCAGGGCCTCATCCAGTTCGTCAATCTGAACCGAACCCCGGTTCGCAACCAGCATGGTCGTGTCAAGTGGGACCGCCTGCGCCGAAGGTCCCCCGCGCTTCTGGCTTTTCTTCCCGCGCGCATGGTCGACAAGAAACCGCCGCATGGTCACGGCCGCGGCCGCCAGAAACGCCACCCGGTCGGAAATGCGGCATCGATTCAGTTTGGCGAATTTCAGGAAGACCTCGTGAACCAGCGCCGTCGGTTGAAGCGTATGGCCCGGCCGTTCAAGGCCCAGATGCACCGCCGCCAGGGCCCGCAGCTCATCGTAAAGCTCGGGCCAGACCGCGGCGCATTCCTCGCCCAACCCGGTTTCCGCCGTATTCATTTCGTCGATCCCGAATGACTGCGCTTTTCCGCCTTGATTTTCGCCAATGAGAAGGACGGGAGCAAGAGCCCCAACAGAGCCGCTGCCGCTAAGCGGCTGTTTCAGAACCCCGGACGCAAGTCCGGGGCCTCTCGAAATGTCCACAAATTGTCGTGCATCGACAGAAACACCAGGGAGCATGCTTGACGCCCGAATCCCAATACCCGGCTCGAAGCTTTCCCCCGCTGCTGGACGGCAGGCCATGGAAGGAGTTCTGCGCTCGCAGAAAGCTGACCCCGCGCGAGGCCGAGGTCCTCCAGTTGATGTGCCGAGGCCTGAGCAACCCGGCCATCTGCCAGACCCTCCGCGTACGACCAAACACGCTGCGGACCCACATTCAAGCCACGTTCCGCAAGCTCAAGTGCAGGAATCGCGTCGAAGTTGTATTGACCGTAGCGCATAAGAAGGACACGGAGACGGCAACAACGTAAAAAATTTGGTGTTTCTAACACTGTAGTGCGATAGGCGCTGCGGGACACGCCCGTGTACTCTGCGAACTCCCCGCCGGGCTCCGCAGGAAAATATGGAACTAAAAGAAAGAACTCTTGTTGCTTGATGATAACAAGCCTGGCGCCCGGCCTGGCCGGATTGTCTGAGTCATCCCCTACGGTCTCAGGAAAGGAGTTTTTGCGATGCGAGCTCTAGCAACTGCAATTCTAACGGTTTGCGCGATTGGATTCATCTTTGCTGCCGGGTGCGAGAATCTTATTACCCTCGATCCCCTGATCTTCGGGTCCAATCGTGCGCCGACCGCGGACGCCGGACCGGATCTGAATCGTGTCGTGGGCGAAGTGGTGCCGCTCGATGGCAGCGCGAGTTCCGATCAGGATGACGACACCCTTACATTCGGCTGGACGTTCGTGGATGGTCCCGCACCGGTCGATATCGCGGACCGAAACTCGAGCCACGCAACCTTCGTTCCCGCCACCGCGGGGACATATGAATTCAATCTTCACGTAGACGACCGCAGAGGTGGAAATGATGATGCGGTCGTCCGGGTGTTCATTACGACCGCGACGCCTGGCGAAGATGACGAGCCCTCCGATGACGAGCCAGATGATCCTCCGCCGATTGACGATCTTGAAGCGAAACTCTCGGGAGACTGGACAGGGTTTCGAGAGAACCCCGCCAGCGGCGAGACTTTCGAGATGGCCGTCGTCATCGAGCAGCCCAATCTCACGTTTCAGGGCCGCGTGAGCACGGACTCGATTACGGAGTGGCGGATGGCCGGCGAAGTGGTGGATCCGGATGAACTGACGGACGTTGAGCGGGCAACTTGGGAAAGCGCCATTGGCGAAGAACCACAAGCCGGCATGCTGTTGATTCGTTTTCAACCCACAACGAAAATTACGGGACACTTTGTTCGCGGCGAGTTTCTGGCGATCGTCGATGGCGACGAGATGCGGGGATCGCACCTCGATGGGGAATACACGAAAACTTTTGTTCTTTCCCGGTAAATCCAAGACAGAATCGCGGTTCTCAAAAACAAGGAGATCAATCGTGAGACGAAGGACGGCCATCATTACTGTATTGGCTCTCGCGCTGGCAAGCAGTGCCGTCTGGGCGCAGGCGCCGCTGACCACTCAATTTACATACCAGGGCCAGCTTAAACAGGCTGGGCAGCCCGCCGAAGGCGGTCATAGCTTTGACTTCAAGCTGTTTGACAGTGCCGCCGGCGGAAGTCAGATTGGCACGACTGTCACGATTTCCTCGGTTGCCGTAACCGGTGGACTATTCACCGTGCCGCTTGACTTCGGCCAAGTTGCATTCGCTGGCGCGCGGCGCTGGCTGGAAATCACGGTGGAGGGCGCCACGCTCTCCCCGCGGCAGGAACTGACCGCAGCGCCCTATGCGCTTTATGCTGCCAATGCCCCCGGCAGCGGCCTATGGACTTCGAGCGGCGATAATATCCACAACACAAATCCGGGCAATGTGGGTATCCGCAACGGCACCCCTGCGTATCCGCTCCATGTCGGCGGGGTCATCTCAACCACGCCGCTTCAACGCATTCAAGTACCTTGGACCAACGGAGACGATTATGCCGCAGCGTTGGCGTGGTCCTCTGATTCGGGTTCCGGCGGCGTTCTCACGCTGGGAAACAATGGTGGGAATCAAATTCGGGCGGGAAAAGATGCGCCCGGCGGCATTCTGGATTTTTACGTGAACAACACCGCCCAGCCAGCAGAGCCTAGCGATGGACTGCTCGCCATGCGAATAGCATCAAATGGCAAAGTCGGAATCGGAACGGCTACGCCGGCGACCTCATTGCACGTTCAAACGCAAGGTTCGCCCGGCGAGGTTCGCTTTTCGAAAAACGGCGGCGGAGATCAGATTCTGCGTCTTCAGGCCGATGTGGAATCAAATCAGTACATTCATCTTGACCGAACGGCAGGTGACCGCCTGGGGATCGCCGCGGAATCCAGCGGGTACTATATCAATGGAACCGCCAACAAGGCGCTGCATTTGGGGACGAATGCCCACCTGAGCGACTTAATGATTTCACCCAGTGGCAACGTCGGCATTGGAACAACAACTCCGTCTCAAAAGCTCGATGTCGCGGGGGTCACACGAACAGATGTTTTGGAAATAGACGGTGGAGCTGACATCGCCGAACCTTTCGACGTGCGCGAATCCGAATTGATCGCGCCCGGCATGGTCGTCTCCATTGATCCGGCGTATCCGGGGGCCTTGCAACTGGCGGCCCAGGCGTATGACCGCAAGGTGGCCGGCGTCATCAGCGGCGCGGGTGGCGTAAAGTCCGGACTGACTCTGCGACAGGTGGACACAGTCGCCGACGGCGGTCACGCCGTGGCATTGGCAGGACGGGTTTACTGTTGGTGCGACGCCGACGCGGGCGGCCCCATCGCGCCGGGCGATCTGTTGACGACTTCAGCTACGCCGGGGCACGCGATGAAGGTAATGGATTTTTCAAACTCGAACGGAGCCATCCTTGGAAAGGCAATGACAGAATTGAAACGCGGTAAGGGTCTTGTTCTAGTGCTAATCGCACTGCAATAGACTACTGGGAGTCAATCGATGAAAGAATATTGGGACATTTGGAAGTCCGCGACTGGAGCGACTCTATTCGGACTACCTGAATCTCTTGTTGACTC
>DATMEE010000578.1:0-4702 GCA_035557035.1 Phycisphaerae bacterium | reverse complement strand
CCAGAATACGATTCTCCGAATCGTCGCATCGACAGGCAGGGAGAAGTCGTCTGCCACGAGTTGCCAGATCGGTTCACCGCCAACGGACTCAAAGCCGTTCGTATCGGCCATCGGACCGCCAAAATTATGCGGCTGATGATCGACCAGCACGCCATCGCCCGGCCCGCGCGGGCCACCTCCGAACGGCGTCCACGCTTTCTCAAAGGGAATCTCGCCCGCGCGCGTCATTTCCGTAAGGATCCCCACCGCCAAGAAAGCGCCCATCAGGCAACAGAATTTCGCAGCTCGACACATCGTCTTCGGATTTCCGATTCGGTCGCGACCGATATCCACGTCCGGCCCAGTCCTTGATTATACCAGCGATTCAGGTTTCAAAGCAACCGCTTCTTGCTTCCAGCGATGGCCACCACGTCAAAGGTGAGACTATTGAATGGAAACGCATCAGTCGTGTCCTGCGGCGCGTCGAATTGCAGCAGGCGCGATTTCGCTCCGCTGGTCGTAGGCGTTGCGATCCAGCTTGCGAAGAAGTCCTCATTGAACCCGCCCTGGTACCCGTTGAGGCTCCGCATAGCTATGGAGACATGGCGGTGCAAACCGGGTGTCGCGGGGCCGTCCATGCGTAATGGAAAGTGGTCATCAGCCTCGGGTACGTTATCATCATTATGGCAGATTGGCGTCCCGTCCGAATAGGCGTAGCGCACGACGTACATGCCGTTGGTCGGGGTGAAGTCCTTTCAAACGCCACAAGGACGCGCAAGCCGCCATTGTGCATGGCGATGCTGCTATTCCGCACATGATTCTGGAGGGAACTGAAATTGGCGCCCATGATGACTTGCTGGTCAAAGACGTCCAGGTAGGGCGTGGTGAAAGTCGGATCACGCACCACTGCCGCGTCATCGGGAGGGCAGTCGGCGAATAGACTTGACGTAGAAGGCCCGCCCAAAAGTGACAGAACGAGAGTAATGCAATAATGCGACGCTGTTGAGAACGTGTGTTAAAAGCCTCTTTGATTTGCCGATATCGTTCATATGGACAGGAAGCCATATGCAACTGACGTGACGGACGGCCAGTGGAGACTGGTCGAACGTTTGATTCCAGCGCCGAAGTTCGGCGGGCGGCCGCGGTCGGTCAACATGCGGGAGGTGATCAATGCGATCCTCTATCTCAACCGCACCGGCTGCGCCTGGCGACATCTGCCTCACGACTTTCCGCCCTGGGGCACGGTGCATTTCAGATATCGGCAGTGGCGACTGGATGGCACTTGGCGCAGGATTCACGACGTTTTGTGGTCGAAGACGCGCGTCAAGGCCGGCAAGAAGCCCACGCCCTCGGTCGGCATTGTCGACAGCCAGACCGTCAAGACCGAAGGAAAAGGGGGCTTCGCGGGTACGATGCGGGCAAGAAAATACGCGGCCGCAAGCGCCATTTGATTGTCGATACCCTCGGGATGCTCGTCGAACTGGCCGTTCATTCCGCCGACATACAGGACCGCGATGGCGCCACACTGCTGCTGCAAAAGATGGGACACTATCGTCAGCGGCATTCACGCCTACGACTGATCTTCGCCGACGGAGGCTATCGCGGCCGTTTCGTGCAGTGGGTTCGCGGCTGGTTCGGACGCACGGTCGAGATCGTCGAGCGTCATGCCGTCGGTCGCTTCGTCCTGCTGCCGAAGCGCTGGATTGTCGAACGCACGTTCTCATGGCTGGGCCGTTATCGCCGTCTGTCGAAGGACTACGAAACACTGCCGGAAAGCAGCGAAGCCATGATCCTCATTGCAATGATCAATATCATGCTTCACAGACTTCAACCGGGGTAAAATGACTTCTAACACAGGTTCTTAGGGATCGCGGGCGTGGTCGTGCGTCTAGAGCTACTCTTTTCTTCCGTACGTGGATTCGAAGCGGTTTGCAACGGCGCGTGAATCGTTGGACTTGGCGCACGAGGCGCTGTGTCGCCATGCTTGGACCGAGTCAATAACCCGATCCCCAAAATCACTAAGACTAGAACCAAAATGGAAGGAGCACAGCCCGAGCCCGCTCTTTGTGATTTGGACACTGTTTTCGCCTCCGGACTGTCAGATGTTCACGTCAAATGGCCAGATGCTCCGGGACGTTCAATTCACTGATTGTACCATAAGTTCATGGTATGGCTCAATTCTGGCTGAGTTGTAACCGCCTCCCGCAGAACGTACCCTACAGGCGTCGCGATCACCGCGAATAATTCTTGTTGAGATGGTGGCGATGTCAGTAGGTTTTCTATCAGGAGTTGATTGATGCAATCCAATGAAAAACTCATTCGATCTCTCGCTTTTTCAGCCGTCGTCGTTTTTTGCGCGGCTGCGAGCGCTGTGGCCGAGATCGATCCTCCCGTGGGCTGTGCGCGGGGGCGGGGCACTTACTCCGGCGATATTGAGGGGATCGCGCATTATGAGATCAAGGCGTCCTATGCGGCCGCTCCCTATCGCAGCACCATTACCATCTTCGACGACATGATCCGCGGCACGCAATTCGACCAGGGCGGCTCCGAGCCGGGATGGGAGCCTACCATTCAGGCCAAGCCGTTTCTCGTGCCCGAACTCGATGCAACCGGCTCTTTCTCCATTTCAGAGGAGAGCGTCTATGGCCACGTCCTCACGCTGGACGGGGGTTATTCGAATTGCAAGGTCACCGGAAGCTGGACGCTGACGTACGCCGACCGCCCGTCGCTTCCCATGCGCACAGGGACCTTCGAGATCATTGGTTCAACGGAATATGACTGGCCCGCTGATGGCGGAAGCACCGGGGGCTTGTGCGGGCCGACTACGGCGTCCAGCGCTGCGATGCTCTTCGCGGTGTGCGTGGGAGTTTCGGCGGCGCGAAGGAGACGGCACCGAGCGGGTGCAATCTCTTAGGGGCAGCCAGCCGAATCGATTCTCTACTTGGACTAATTCGCGCCTGTCTGCTTTCGTCGGCCCTACCGGGCGAAGATATCCATGCTTCGTAGCGTGTGGCCAGATTGGAAACTTGCGCCCCCTTTTTTTCACTGGTGGGGATGAAAGCGGGAGTGGATGCCCTTCAGCCGCGAGGTGTCGACGTGGGTGTATATCTGCGTCGTGGCGACGGTGGCGTGGCCGAGGAGTTCCTGGACGATGCGGAGGTCGGCGCCGCCTTCGAGCACGTGGGTGGCGAAGCAGTGCCGCAACGTGTGGGGGCCGACCGGCACCGAGATGCCCGCGATGGCCGCGCAGCGGCTGACCAGCCGCCAGATGTTGGTGCGGTCCATCCGCCGGCCGGTGCGCGAGACGAACACGTGCTGCTCATCGCCCGCCGCTTCGGTGAGGACGGCGCGCAGCCCACTTAGATAGACCTGCAGTGCCTCGATGGCGGCGCTGCCGACGGGAATCACCCGTTCCTTCCGTCCCTTCCCGAGGCAGCGCAGGAAACCGACGGTCAGATTCAGATCGCGCAGCTTGAGCGAGGCCAGCTCCGATACGCGCATGCCCGTGGCATACAGCAGCTCCAGAATCGCCCGGTCGCGCGAATAGAACGGCTCGCCCGGTTGAGGGGCGGCCAGCATCGCTTCGGTCTGCGAACGGTTCAGCGTGCCCGGCAGCCGCTGCCACTTGCGCGGCGTCTCGATCTGGGCGGTGAGGTCGTCCTTCATCACGCCGGTGATGAAAAGATAGCGAAGAAACATCCGCACCGAGACGAGGTGCCGCGCAATTGACGAGAGCGCCAGCTTGCGCTCGGTCAGCCGGACAAGATGGGATTGGATAATCAGGATCGTCACGGCCGCCGGGGAACAGATGTCGCGGTCGTCCAGCAGTCCGACGAATTCGAGCAGGTCGCGGCGATAGGCGTCGATCGTGTTGCGAGCCAGGCCGCATTCGCTGATGAGATATTCGGTGAAGTGAATGAGTTGGCGGCGCCAGTCAACATGAGCGGATGCGGCCGGCGCCGATGCATCGACTCGATTGAACGCGCCGACGTGAACGAAATCAGGCGGCCTGGACGATCCGCTCAGCGGCGGAAGACGGACAGGAGACGGTAAGCTCGCAGTAGATGTTACAGCGGCCGTACTCGCCGAGACAGTGCTCGAAGACCTCGGACATACGGTGAAGCGTGAATCGTCTGGCACAGCGTTCGTCGCTCCCCTGAAGGTACGGGCAGACGTGTTGTTCGCGTTCGATCTGCATGGTGTCCGCCATCTGTCCGACGCCGGCCTCCTGCCGTGCGCTGCCTTAGCCAATACTGATATCGGCGATGCAACTGATTTTGGTTTAGGGAGTTACCGGGCTGGAGCGGGGCGAAGCGCGGGCGCGGTGGATGCGTCGCCGGGCGGCAGGGAGAGCGAGAAACGCGTGAAGCGCGCCGCGTCGTGCTCGCCGCGCTGCAGCTCTAGCCGGCCGCCGAGGCAGGCGGCCCAATATCGGGAGAGGGTAAGCCCCAGGCCCATGCCGGCGGCGTGGGCCCGCGCGTCGGAGCTGCGGCGAAACGGCTTGAAGACGGCCTTTCGGTCGGCGAGGGCAACCCCGGCGCCGCGATCTTCGACCTCGAAGACGATTCCGCCTTCATCGCGCGGCGCGGCGGTCAGCCAAATGCGGGGATCGGCTGCGCCGGTGCTGTACTTGCACGCATTCTCAATGAGGTTCGCGAGGATTTGCACGACGAATTCTGAGTCGGTGTTGATGCGATATCCCGGCTCGCAGCGATTTTGCAGG
>DATMEE010000577.1:0-10747 GCA_035557035.1 Phycisphaerae bacterium | reverse complement strand
GGCGCCGCGCGGTGGTCTTTATCATCAGCGACTTTCTCGACGCCGGCTACGAAAAGCAGTTGCGCATCCTTCGCCGCCGGCACGACATCATTCCCATCGTGATCCGCGACCCGCGCGAGGAGACGCTGCCCAACGTGCAATTCGTCGAATTGATCGACACTGAAACGAATGAGCGCACCATTGTCGATACCAGCAGTCGGGCGTTCCGTGAGATGTACCGCCTGGCCGAGCGCCGCCGCGCGGAAATGCGCACCGAGATGTTCCGCAAAATCGATACGGAGGCGATTTCGCTCACGACCGGAGAATCGTACGTCGAACCCCTCACGAAATACTTTCGCGTAAGGGGGCGGCGGCAGTGACGCTCAACGTTGCAAATCCGAGCGACGTAAAACAGAGCCGCGCCCGTAAGGAAGCGGTCACCGCAAGATCGCGCAAGGAACCTCGCCCTTCACGACAACGCCTTGTTACCCTCGTATCCACGTCATTGCTGCTGGCGCCGCTGGCGTGTCGCACCGAGGACCAAGCCGCCACGACATTCCCCACGTCCCAGCCAACGGTCTCACATGCAATCAAAATAGACGCAGAAAAAGGCCCGCTTTCGGTCATGTTGAAAGCCGACCGCGACCGCCTGGCCGCCGGCGAGTCGCTCATTCTCACCATTCGCGTGGAAGTTGAGGAAGGCGTCCGGGTTCAGGCGCCGAAGATTGAAGGCATCCTGGGCCAGTTTGAAGTGAAGCGCTCCACCGAACGCCAGCCGGCCTGCCCCGATCAAAAATCGTGCATCGAATGGCAACTCACACTCGAGTGCGTGATGCCCGGCATCGCGACGATTCCCGCACTGCCGTTCGCCTTCGAAGACCCCCGCGAGAAGGCGGACGGATCGACCGAAGTCTATCGCGACGAGTTGGCCACGGAGCCGATCGAAATCACCGTCGAGGGCGGCCTCGCCGACGTCAAGGGGCCGGTCACGGTCCCGATTCCGTTTCAATATCAACTGCTCTGGTGGGGCCTGGGCGTACTCGGCGCCGTGGCGCTGATCGCGATGCTGGCTCGTCGATTTGCGAAGCGCGCCAGTGCCGCGAGCGAGTTGTCCGCCGAAATCGCCGAACCCGCCCATGTCTGGGCATTGCGCGAGTTGGAACGCGTTGCCGCCGACAAGCTCCTCGAACGCGGCCGCATCAAGGAATATTTCTATCGCATCGATGCCATACTTCGCGGCTACGTCGAGCGCCGCTTCGGACTGATGGCCGCGGAGCAGACCAGCGAAGAATTCGTCCGCGCCCTCCAGGATGCTGATGTCCTGGACGAGGATCAGAAGGCGGTTCTGCAGCGCTTCGTGGCCGCGTGCGATCCGGTGAAGTACGCGAAACAGCGGCCATCGGAAGATTCCATCGCATGGATCGGCTCGTGCGCCCGCGACTTCGTGCTGCAAACAATGCAGACGCACACGGATGATAATGCCAAGCATACGGCATCACCAACCGATCGTTCGGCCACCGCGGAGGCCCGTCGATGAAGTTGTTCGACGCATTCGCCTACCCCTGGGTGCTGCCGCTCGCGGTGATTCTTGTTCCGCTGGTGTGGTGGACCTGGCGAAACCCTCGCCGCCGCGCCGCGCTGCGCTTCCCCTCGCTGGGAATTCTGCCCGAATCATCTGCAACCTGGAGCACGAAAGCCCGCGTCGTGCTGCCGATCCTTCGCTCGATCGCCGTCATTCTCCTGGTGGTCTGCATCGCCCGCCCGCGCAAGATCGATGAATTGACCCGCGTGCAGACCGAAGGTGTCGCCCTCGAGCTGGTCATCGACCGCTCCGGCAGCATGGGCTATCGCGATTTTCCCATCGGCAACGGGCGATTCCAATCGCGGCTCGAAGTCGTCAAGGCGGTGGTACACGGGTTCATCGCGGGCGACGGCGAATCGCTGCCTGGCCGGCCGGACGACTTGATCGGTCTCACCGTCTTCGGCACCTTTGCCGACACGCTGTGCCCGCTGACCTGGGATCACCAGCATGTACTGTCCGCGCTCAAGAGCCTGCAGGTGCCGATGGAGGAGCGCGAGCAGGGCACGTCGATCGGCGATGCCCTACTGCTGGGCATCGAGCGCATCCGCAACATCGATCGCCGCTTCAGCAAGGACCAGGACTTCAAGCTCACCAGCCGCGCCGTCATTCTCCTCAGCGACGGCCAGCAAACCACCGGCAAGTTTCTGCCTCAGCAGGCCGCAGAAGCGGCCAAGGCGCTGGGCATCAAGATCTACACCATCGGCGCCGTGCCCCCGGTGCCGGCCGACGGCCAGATGATCGACGAGGAGATGATGCGCCGCGTCGCGGAGCTGACCGGCGGTGAGTATTTCCGCGCCGCCACGGCCTCGGCACTCATCGACGTTTACGCGGCGATCGACAAGCTGGAGCGCAGCACGGTCGATGAGAAGCGGTATTATCTGTATGAGGAACTGTCCTACCGCTGGATCGACGTGGCCGGCGTTCGGCTACCGCCCCCCCTTCTGGTGGCGCTGATCGCGCTTGGCTTGGAGCAGCTTCTCGCGAATACCCGGTTTCGGCGAATCCCATGACTCCGAACCTGTGTCTGGACAGCGCATTCCCATATGATACCTTGAAGGTGATTGACCCAAAAACCCAATTCGGGAGATGGTATGCCGGCGATTTCGATGTTCTATGGAATTATCGTCTCACTCTATTTCATGGAAAATCGACGCCACCATCGTCCTCACTTTCATGCCAGGTATCAGGATCAGGAAGTGGTAATTTCCATTCCTGAGGGAGATGTTCTCGAAGGCGCACTCCCTCCGGGAAAGTTACGGTTGGTGCTCGCCTGGGTGGAGCTTCACCGAGAGGAACTGCTGGCGGATTGGGAACTGGTGGTTAGCGGTCAGCAACCATTCAAGATTGAACCCCTGAGGTGATGATTGAATCCGCGCGTCAAAAGTGTCGTCCCGAAAGATGATTTCAAGCTGGAAATCACTTTCGGAAATGGTGAAGTTGGTATTTACGACTGTGCACCGCTTCTGGATTTTGGAGTGTTCCAGGAATTACGAGACATCAACTATTTCAAGAAAGCTCGAGCGGATGGAATAACCGTTGTATGGCCCCACGATCAGGATATCTGTCCTGACACTCTCTATGAGGACTCGAAAAAGTCGATCCCGAAATGAAACTTAGCAGGCAACTCGGCTCTCACACGACTCTCAGAATCTCCGCAGCCTGGTTGAAAACGCCATCCGACAATCCGAACGCCTTCTTCAATTGATAATCCCGCTCCACCCATGACGGAATGCCCGCAAGGCGCCTCCGTGTCCGGCGATCCAAGTGCCGCCAGTACGCCCAGATCATGACCGGAATCGGAAAATCCGTTCCCCACACCACCTTCTCCTGCAGCGCCGGCCGCTTCGCCAGATACGGCAGCCAGCTCGTGCGCCCCATCGCCGCGAGTGCCGAGATGTCGGCATAGAGCGGCGCGTCGCGAAACTCGCCCAGCAGCGCCCGTTCCAGCGTCTTGAAGCCGTGCCAGCTCTGCCATCGAAACGACGGCGTCGCGAGGTGGGCGACGATCACGGTCGGCATCACCCCATCTTCCCGCAACCGTCGCAGCACCTCGATCATCGGCCCGGGATGCTCGAATTCCATGTGCTGCCGCGCCAGCGACATCTCTCCCCCGTAATGGATCAGCATCGCGATCTTCAACTCGGCCGCCTTGCGCAGAAACGCAACCGTGCGCGGGTCCTCCGCCCGGATGTTCTGATGAATCGGAAGCCACTTCACCAGCACCGGCCGCGGCTCAGAGCGCGCGATTTCCTCCAGCAATTCACCAGCCGTTCGTCCTTCAAAATCTCGATAGGGATGAATCGACGCCCCGAACAGGTAACGGCCCGGATTCTTGCGGCAGAAGTCCGCAACAAAAGTATTCGACGCGTACATGTCGCTGTGAAAGCGGCTCCCTCCTGTGTGGCGCCGGTTTCCAACCGGTGAGGGGTACGGCAGGTTTCCAACCTGCTGAGCCTGAACCCCGGTCACGCTCGCTTGCTCACCGGCTACCCCGACCGGCCCGATGCACCTCCCTCCATCATCGTAATACTCGTCAAACGCCAGCAGCACGAGCCGATCCACGCTCGGCATCGCCGACCAGTGCCGCTCGAACAGCTTGCCAATCTCCACATCCAGCGCCTCACCGGCCGGCATTCCGGTATCCACGCCCAGCGCCCGGCGCACGAAATACCACACCGGCCGGGCGATCAGCCGCGGCGAGAAATAGCAGTCGAAGCCGGGATTTCCCGGCGCGCCGTTCGCCTCAAAACTGAAGCGCGGCACGGCGGCATCCACGCGCCGGGCGCTGAATCCGATGTGACAGTGAACGTCGATGATCATTCGTTCCCATGATAACGTGAGTCAAAACCAGAGGGCACCGGACAAGTGGCGACCCGATTGACGCCCAGGTCCAATCCCAAGAAGATGCGGTCGAAGGCCAGAACAATCGTTCCTTCGCCACGCGCAACGGCGGCAAAACTACCGAGTGCAATGACTTCAAAATCCGGCATGCTTCCCGAGGCAAAGTTTCGCGACCCGCGCCGTTGCAGCCGGGCAATAATAATAAGCACAATACTTCTACTTCTCGCCGTCCTCTCCACCATCCACTTTTACGAACGGGTGATCGTTACCTATTCCAAACAACGTGTCCGGCTTCTGGATAGCGTGCTGGAAGGGGACGCGAAACCGCCCTACAAATATCGCATAGCACTTCCGTATCTCGAACACGCGATCAGCAGCAATTTGCTTTCCGACAAAACGCCGCTCGATCAACACCGGATCGCCTCCACGGCCCTCGTGTTTCTCTTTCTGGCTTTGTTCAATTGCTTCTTCTTTTTGTACCTGAGCACTCTTTGTTCAATTCCGGCCGCAATGCTGGGCGTCGTGGTGTTTCATTGCATCATTCCCTTCACCATCACGGGCCGGTATATGGATGGCGACTTCGTCACAATTGCGTTCTACGCTCTGGCGCTGTTTTTCATGCAGTCACGAAAGGATCTTCTTCTGCTGCCCCTTGTCGCGCTTGCGACGCTCAACAGAGAGCAGTCGGTTTTCATCATTGGTCTTTATTTCGTCCATGTTTTGTGCAGGCGGGAATTGAACAGGCGAACCATTTCTGGCATGGTCGGGTCGTTGATTGTCTTTTTGCTGGTTTACCTCGGCGTTCGCTGGAATTTCGGCTTCAAGGCCTCCAAGTATACTTTCGCGTTCCATATCGCGCAGAATACCGACGCCGAGAACTTCTTTCAGAAAATCATTCCTGCATGGTCAAAGATTGTGTTGCCGTTGGTCGTGTTCGCGGCCCTGTCTGTGCGCGGCAGCGATCGGTTCCTTAAATGGTCCTTTATCGCGCTGTTGCCATATACGATTCTATTTTTCTTCAATGGAAAGTTGTGGGAGCTTGGGAAGTTCCTGCCAGCCTTCATCATCATGATCGCGTTATGCGTTCGCAGACTCGACGAGCGACCGACGGCAAGCCTCCTCAAAAGCGAACCATGACGAGCAGATGAATTGCGGATTGACGAATTCGCCCGTTCCGGCGCGCTCGGCGCGCCGTGAGCCTCCGCTTCTAACTCTCCTCAGAACCGGGGGGAAATAACCAAAGCACAGAATCTCCCTCGTGCGAGCCGACCATCTCGGTCGATGAAACCTGAATCATGCGCGATCATTGCACTTCGATGGACGACTCCGCGCGCTGGCGGAACCCATCCTCGTAGCGCGACATTGATCGGCGACTTTCGAACTGGCGACACAGCCGCTAGAATTCTCCCGCCCACTGCTCATTTGCATGGAGGCAAATGATGATCCAACTCGATAGCCGCCCATCCTCGTGCAGCACCACCATCACCATTACAGCCGCCGCCCTGCTGGGACTGGGCGTGGTCATGGTCTTTTCAGCCAGCGCCAGCCTCAGCGCCCCGCCGCTGACACATGACGTTCTGAAAAATCCAACCGTCCGCCAGGCCATGTTCACCTTCGTCGCCCTGGTCGCCCTGCTGATGGTCGGCCTTTGCCCCTACCACTCCTGGCAATTCCGGTCACGGGCATGGATGCAGCCGTCGCTGCTGCTCATGGTCGGCACCTTCGTGCTGCTGGTTCTGGTCCTGGTTCCCGGAATCGGTGAGGAACGCAAAGGCGCACAACGATGGCTGCCGCTTGGACCCTCGGCACTGGGCCTCGGGTTTCAACCCTCCGAAATCGCAAAAGTCTCGGTCGTGATATTTCTCGCCGCCTATTGCGCCTGGCTGGGCAACGGCATCCGCAAATTCTGGAAGGGATACCTCCCCACGATCATGCTCCTCGGGTTCTACGCCGCCCTCGTCGGCATCGAGGACTTCGGCACGGCCGCGCTCATCGGCGTCGTCGGCTTCGGAATCATTCTCGCCGCCGGGGCGAAGCTCTGGCACCTTTTCATAACCAGCCTGCCTGCGGTCGCCGGAGCGGTCTATCTCATTCTGGACAAACCGTATCGCGTTCAGCGCCTGCTGTCGTTTCTCAATCCCGAGGCCGACCCGCAGGGCGCGGGCTACCACCAGATCCAGTCGCTCGTCACCATCGCCTCCGGGAACTGGTGGGGCCTCGGACTGGGCAACGGCGTTCAAAAGTACGGCTATCTGCCCGAGGGACGCACCGATTTCATATTCGCCGTCATCTGCGAGGAACTGGGCATCATCGGCGGTATCGCGGTCATTGCCCTCTTCGGCATCATTCTCTGGCAGGGCAAACGGGCGATGGTGGCGGCGCCGACGGAATTCGGCCGCCTGCTCGCTTTAGGGGCCACACTGACCATCGGCTTTCAGGCGGCCATGAACATCGCAGTCGTCACCGTATCCGTGCCCACCAAGGGAATCGGGCTTCCCTTCGTCTCCGCGGGCGGGACAGGCGTGATCTTTTTCAGTATTCTCGTGGGAATGCTGGTCAACGTCGCGCGGTATCGGCGACCCGGCTTGGACGTGCAGATGGAATCGAGCGTCGAGGGGACGCACGAGACGATCGTCTCGCGGGCATCGGAGCGGGACGACGCATCACCTCAAGTCGCTGCCATGTTGCCGACGTAACCGAGCGCTCAGGCCCATCGGGCCGGATCAGGAACCCGTTTAGCCCAGACCTGAAAGGTCCGGGAGAATTCAGAGCGACGCAGACTGGTGCCATCCACTTCGAGCTGCCGATCGTTCGGGCGTCACCGGGGCACTTCGTGCCGCGGCTAAACGACGTCGCCGCTGATTCGTGGGAAACTTAAGTTGAAGCGATGCAAGCATGACCAATGATCGACCTCTGCTTGTCATCGCCGGCGGCGGAACAGGCGGGCATCTCTACCCCGGTTTGGCCGTCACGGAGGCGATGAAGTCGCTTCGTCCGGAGTTTGAGTTCGTCGTCTATGGCACCACTCGGCCGATCGACAAGAAGCTGGCCGAGCATCGAAAAATCCGGCTCGTCGAGCAAAGCGTTCAGGCAATCCCTCGAAAACCAGGCCAAGTGTGGCCCTTCCTGAAGGGCTGGTTCAAATCGGTCAAGCAAGCCAAACGTGACTTTCAAGCCCGGCCCCCCGCGGCCGTGCTGGGGCTGGGCGGATATGCGGCCGGGCCGCCCTTGTCCGCAGCGCTGAAGCTCAAGATCCCCACGGCGTTGTTCAACCCCGATGCGATCCCGGGGGTGGCCAATCGACGTTACGCTTACAAGGTCAACCGGGTGTTCATTCAATGGCGGGAAACCCATGACCGCTTCGGCCGCTCACCCCATGTCTATTGCACCGGCTGCCCCGTCCGGCCGGAATTCCTGACCGCTACGCGCGAGCAAGGCCTTCGAGCCTTGAAGCTCGACTCGAATAAGAAAACGGTCTTAATCACGGGGGCGTCGCAGGGCGCCTGGTCTATCAATGCGGCCATGGTCGAGTTGATGGATTTGTGGCGCGAAAATCCGGACTGGCAATTTATCCACCTCACCGGCTCGGCGGATCTGACCATGTGCAAGGAGAAGTACCGTGAGGCAAAGCTGAGCCCGGTCGTCCTCGCCTTCACGGAACACATGCCCCTGTGCATGGCCGCAGCGGATATCGTGCTTTCGAGGGCGGGCGCCTCGACGCTGGCGGAAATCACCGCGGTCGGCCGCTCGTCGATTCTGATGCCCTATCCGTTCGATAAGAAAAAGCATCAGCTCGCCAATGCGAAAATCCTCACCGACCACCATGCGGCGGTGCTGGTGGAGGATGCGAACAACCCGGCCGCGAACGCCAAAAAGCTTCGAAAAGAACTGGGCGACCTGATGAAATCAGAGCATCGCCGGCTGCGCATGGCGGAAGTGGCGGCTGCGATGGGCCGACACGACGCAGGCCAGAAGATCGCCGAATCTCTTCTGGAAATCGCAGGTCTGGAACATCCGGAGTGACTTGTCGCGGCGCTACATCATCAAGTCACAGGCACTCGCGATAGGCCGAGAAACTCTCATTTTCCAACGAGCCTTCGACGCTTCGTTTCCGGTGTGCAGAAAACACGTGCTGGGGTCGATAGAAATAAAACGCGCATGAAACGTGCGCACTTCGCGCGCCCGCGAACGAAAACATCTTGCGGCCCTGAGCCGTAAGCCAGTAGGATGCACCGTGCGACGGCGCGGTGAAACGTAAAAGAAGGATCCTTTCCCCGCGACCTCTCCACCATCCCTCCAATGACTTCGGCGGAGGGAGAAACCTGCTCAATCGAGGGGCGCTTCTCAGGCTTCACACGGAGGTGAGCCGCCATGTCCAAAACGATCCCCTCACCCAACCTCGCATTCCTGAAGACCGCGACTCGAACGGGCATCGCCCCCCGAAATCGGCATCAGCAGCACTGGTCCAGCCCCTTCGCCGCGAAGCGGATTCACCTGATCGGCGCCGGCGGCTGCGGCATGACCAGCCTCGGCGGCGTCCTGCTGCGCTGCGGCGCGATCGTCAGCGGGTCCGATCTGGTCGAATTCAAAGCCGCCGCCCGCCTCCAGGAAATGGGTGCCACGATCACGATCGGCCAGGCGCCGATGAACATCCACACCGGATGCGACCTGGTCGTCTATTCGGCCGCGGTGAAGGAAGACAATCCGGAATTGCTCGAGGCCCGACGCCGGGGCATCAAGTGCCTCAAATACGCCGAAATGCTCGGGCAGGTCATGAAGCTCCGCACCGGCATCGCCATCTCCGGCACGCACGGGAAGAGCACCACGACGGCGCTGGTTTCGTTCATCCTCAAGCAGGCCAAGGCCGACCCGACGTTTGTCGTCGGAGCCAACGTGCGGCAGCTCGAGGGCAGCTCGGGCGTGGGCGATGGGCCGGCGTTCGTTGTGGAAGCCTGCGAGTTCGACCGCTCGTTTCTGAACCTGTTTCCGAAATTCGCCGCGATCACCAATATCGAGGAGGACCATCTCGACTGCTTCGACGGGCTCGATGCCATCAAAGAGGCATTTCGAGCGTTCGCCTCGCTGGTGCCCGCCGATGGAGCGATCATCGCCAACGGCGAGGATCGCGTGGTGATGGATGCGATTTCCAGCGCCCGGGCGCGCGTCGAGACCTTCGGCGAATCCGAGGGCATGACCTGGCGGGCGGTGAACGTCGAGCACACGCTGGGGAATTACCGGTTCGACATTTATCGCGGCGAAGAGTTCTTTTTGAATGCCAACATGGCGAATCTGCCGGGCAGACACCAGATTTACAACGCGCTGGCCGCGACGGCCCTTGCACATCACGCGGGAATCGCCGCGGAAGCGATCGCCGACGCCCTGCCGCTCTTCGCCGGCGCCGACCGCCGCATGACCCGCCGCGGCGAAGTCGGCGGAATCCTGCTGATCGACGATTACGGCCATCACCCGACCGAGGTGCAGGTCACACTCCGCGCCGTGCGCGAGCACTTTCCCGACCGCCGGCTGTGGGTCATTTTCCAGCCCCACCAGCATTCGCGTACGCGGTTTCTCTTGAACGACTTCGCCCGCAGCTTCGGCCTGGCGGATTATCTCCTCGTCCCGGACATTTACTTCGTCCGCGACTCCCAGACCATGCGCGACGCGGTTTCCAGCGGCCATCTGGTCGAGCGCGTGCGGGCCAACGGCGGCGACGCGCTCTATTTGCCGAAGCACGAGCAGATCGTCGATCATATACTCAAACACGCAAAGAGGGGCGACGTCGTGCTGACCATGGGCGCCGGCGACGTCTGGAAGATCGCGGATGAACTGGTTCAAAGACTTACCTGACGACATCTGCAAGCGCGACGTGCCGCTCGGCCCGCTGACGTGGTTTAAACTCGGCGGACCGGCCGATTTTCTGATCGAGCCGCGGACCGAGACCCAGCTTTCCACGATCGTTCGTCGCTGCCAGGATTCGCGCATTCCGCTCCACGTGCTTGGACTGGGCGCAAATCTGCTCGTGCCGGACGAGGGTGTCCGCGGCGTGGTCCTTCGGCTGAGCCGGGGGATCTTCCCCGATATTCGATTCGACACCGATCTGGTTTTCGCGGGCGGCGGCTTCGACATGACCCGGCTCGTCAAAACCTGCGTCAAGCGCGGCCTGGCCGGCCTGGAGCAGATCGCCGGCATTCCCGGCACCCTCGGCGGCGGTATCGCCATGAACTGCGGCGGCCGATACGGCGAAATCGGCTCGGCCATCGTCGCCGTTCGAGTCATGTCGCGAGACGGCGAAATCCGCGAACGATCGCGCGATGAACTTCGCTTCTCGTATCGTCACGCCGCCCT
>DATMEE010000576.1:0-3858 GCA_035557035.1 Phycisphaerae bacterium | reverse complement strand
GCGCCGGCGCGGCAGGCCGACGGCGCGTTCCCAAAGGATCAGGATGCGTGACTCGCGCTCGTCGGGGGCCGGCAGGTCCACGGCCATCCCGTCACGCGGGCTCGGTGAAGCTTGGCTCGGCCGGCTCGGTCACCGCGAGGTCCCGCTCCCAGCCCTCGTTCTCGAGCTTCATCGTCTGGATCGCGACGGCATTGGCGTTGGCGTCGAGATCGGGCAGCGCCTGGAACTCGGAAACCCAGCAGCGGAACACCTTGTAAGCGATCGCGAGCTGACCGGCCTCGTTGTAGAGCTCGATGATCAGGTCCTTGCGGAAATCGCTGAGCGAGACTTCCGCCCCCAGGCCCGATCCGTAGTTCCAGATCTTGTTGGCCCACTTCTCGAACTCGGTGTCGTGGGTGACGCCGCGCTCGAGGGTGATCGCCTCGAATTTATTTCGTCCGGGGGACTTGCGGCCGGTCGAAGGGTCGCCGCCTTCGCGGTGCTCGACGACCTCGGTCGAGCGCTTCAAGGCCGAAACCTTGCTGACGCCGGCGACGTATCGGCCGTCCCATTTCACCCTGAACTTGAAGTTCTTATAGGGGTCGAAACGCTGCGCATTGACGGAAAACTGAGCCATGGTGCTGCCCTTTCAGGAGCCTATACTGGGAGGTCGCCGGCAATCTGCTGGAGCTTGATGACGACGAACTCGGCCGGCTTGAGCGGCGCAAAGCCGACCAGGATATTGACGATGCCCTTGTTGATGTCGTCCTGAGTCGTCGTCTCGCGGTCGCACTTGACGAAATAGGCTTCCTTGGGCGTCTTTCCCTGGAAGGCGCCCTGACGGAAAAGGCTTTGCATGAAGGCGCCGATGTTGAGCCTGATCTGGGCCCAGAGCGGCGCGTCGTTCGGCTCGAACACGACCCATTGCGTGCCGCGATAGAGACTCTCCTCGAGGAACAGCGCCATCCGCCGCACCGGAATGTATTTCCACTCGGAACCGCGATTGTTGTCGCCGTCGAGCGTCCGCGCCCCCCAGACGACGTTGCTGTAGACAGGCAGGCTCCGGAGGCAATTGATGCCCAGCGGATTGAGCAGCCCGTTCTCCGCGTCGCTCATGTTGGTCTTGGGGCCCAGCACCCCGTTCAGATTGGCTTCGGTGCCGGCAGGCGCTTTCCAGACGCCCCGATCGCCATCGGTGCGCGCAAAGATGCCCGCGATGAAGCCCGAAGGCGGGAAAGGACGGAGCGCTCCCGATTGCAGGGGATCGGGCGCGATCACCCATGGGAAATACAGCGCGGAATTGGCGCGTGCGCTGTTCGAGGTCGGCAGGTTGGCTGTCGCTCCGACTCCGGCGCCGGTTGTCGCGATGGTCGCGTTCTCGGCGCAGTCGACAATCAGGAAAGCCCGCTTGCTCTTGGCGTGCCCCTGCAGCGTGCCGATCGTCGTCACGTCGGTCAGGCCGGGAACGCAGATGATGTTGAACAGATCGATCCGGTCGGCGATGGCGCCCATGCCGAACAGCGCCAGCACGGCGCTGTTGAAAGTGGCCAAGCCGGGCTTGAGGACGGTGCCGTCGGCGCCGCCGGTGAGCATCTGCGTTGAGCCCGGCACGACTCCCCCGGCGGTGGTGCTGACCCGGATCTGCGTCGAGTTGTCGTTGATGATCGCCGGCGCGTAGCGAAGGTCGGTCGCGGTCATCGACAGGTTCACGAACGTTTCGAGCAATATGTTGTCGGTGCCGCTGGGGCCGACATCGACCACGTCGATGCGGAAGCTCGCGGCGGTGCCGGCCGGCACTATCTTGAGGCGGTTCCCCCACAGGCCCGGCGAGTTCGCGACGACCACCAGATTGTTGATGGTTCTCGACGCGGCCACGGCCGCGCCGCCCCCAACTCCCGTGATACGCACGACATAGGCGTCCGATCCGCCATTGTCGTAGAATTGACGGACGGCAAAGCTCAGATAGGAGTCGGCATGGAGTCCGCCATAGGCGCGCTCGTAATCGGCATAGCTGGTCATGCGCAGCGCCCGGTCGACGGGACCTTTCGGCGCCCAGCCGATGAACAGGGCGGTCGACGTCCCGACCCCGGTGATCGTCCGGACGCCACTCGGCACTTCCTCGATATAGACGCCGGGGTGCAGAAGGGCTTGGGGCATGGACACCTCCTCGCGTTTTCCGAGGGACAGCCTGGTCCGCCGGAATGCGGCCGAGGCGCGGCTCGGGAACCGCCGGACTATGACAGCATAAGCAGGCTTCCGCTTGAGCCGAACGGCACGGGCCTGCCCGCGCAGAAGATACATACCTGCTGGCGTGGTCGCTCCAGGCCGCGGAGGCGCCGTCGCGCCCGCCAGCCTGGGCGGTCAGAGGGCGGCGGAACCCGAACCGGTCCTGGATGGACCAAAGGATCTAGGCCGATCGATCCGGTCCGATGCCTGGCCGGTCCGGCTGACACTGGCCGGACTGCCGCGCCGGATAGGCGTCGGCGCGCGGCCGGTGCTGCCGCAGCCGTGCCGCCGCCTCGCCGCGCCGCCGCACCCGAAGCTTGCCGAGGATGGAATGGACATGATTCTTGACGGTCGTGTCCCGGATGCCCAGCCGGATCGCGATCTGCTTGTTCGACAGGCCCTCGTTCACGAACGACATGATCTCCTGCTCGCGCGGCGTGAGCGCCTCGCCCGAGACATAGTCCGCCTCCCCGTCGAGCCCATTGATCCGGTTGAGCAGCATGCCGGCGGTGCGCGGCGAGCAGAGCAGCTCGCCGCGGACCGCCGAATGCACGGCAGTGACCACGTCGTTGACCGATCCTTGGGAGTAGACGAAGCCGCATATGCCCGCCTTGGCGCAGGCCATGACGACCTGCTCGACCTCCGCCACGCCTAGGGCGACGATCTTCACGTCTGGCATGGCGCGGCGAATCAATATCGAAGATTCAAGAATAGCTGGGCAGGATACATCGAGAAGCAGCACGTCAGGGCACAAATCGGCGATCTCATCGAGTATCGTGACGTCCGAAGATCCGACGACCTCAATACTGGACTGATGGGAAAGGACGAGAGTCAGTCCCTCGCGCACCAGTCGGATATTGCTCAATATGAAGACTCTTGGCTGAGTCGGCCCCAGCAATGAACGATTGATCACACTGGAAATGAGGTTGTTTTCTATCTCGGTCTCCATATTCACCTCCCCACATCCCCGGCTGCTATACGCAAAGTTCACGTTTTTGAGTCCAGACCGTATGCACTTTAGCGCCGCGATGTAGAGTCTTATCCTAGGTTCTCTTTGCGCGACATTAGGATTTTGCGGGTCGCATTTGCAACATCTGGCAAATTAGCCTGTTCGCCACCGTGCAAATGACGATGGAACAAACCAGCGCGATTGGACCTTGGGGCACGCCCGCACGGGGCCAATGAGCCCCAGATCATAAATGCAGTTATCGGACTTTGTCCGATGCCAGGATCAGTGGCAGGATCCCGTCATGCCGCCCGTCGCAAGGATGAAAGCAATCCAGCGCCCGCCAGTGCTCGCCTCAATCCGGCATCGCCTACATGTGCGTAGATTGCGGTCGTCGCAATATTCTCATGGCCCAGCAACCGCTGCAGGAACCGCAGATCCACGCCATCCTCAAGCAGCAAGGTTGCGCAGGTGTGTCGGAGCATGTGAAATTTGGCTCGAGAGAATTCCGGCCCAAAGCGACGCTTGCCGTGCGGACAATTCGTCTCTTGGCCACGAAAGGCTCGGCGGCGTTCTGCAAAGCCCCGGAAATGCGGGCAGAATTTGAGGACAAATCGGAGAGACTAAAAATCCAGTAATACCAAACACTTACTGGCGCGCCCGGCAGGATTCGAACCTGCGACCCCAAGCTTAGAAGTCTCGTCAGG
>DATMEE010000575.1:0-6090 GCA_035557035.1 Phycisphaerae bacterium | reverse complement strand
ATCTAGTTTTAGCGTGTCCTTTTCTTTTTCGAGCCGGTTGTTGAGATTCTGAAAAATCAGGCGCTCGGATTTTCGGCGCTCCTCCTGGTCCTCCGGGGAGAGATGCGCGGGGATGATCACGCGGGGAGCGGCGCAGTGAGCGCGCTTTTTCCAAAGCAGTTTGTTCCTGGATGAATGGGTCATGGGTTGTCCTTTCATTTTCAGGCACTCGGCACGCGCGGGGATTGCGATATGGCATCCCCTTGCTTGTCGGCGTTGACCGCTTCCTTACGGGCGCGGCTCTGTTTTAGCTGCCGACGCGACGGCCGTCGGCATGGCACCCACAATCGCGTTGGATCAAATATATGACATGAAATCGGAAAAGGCGGCCACAAATTCTTCCGCGAGAGCGAACGGACGGCCGATGTCATGGCCGGGCCGGGGGTTGGCCGTACGAAATTTTTTTGGGATTATTTTCTGGCGAGGAGTTGGAGGTCCATCTTCTCGAATTGGGATTGGGGATTGGGGATTTCAGATTTGAGATTTCAGATTTGGAATTTGACACACGGGATCGTGTTCCATCACTGCCGTAGTGGGTTCCGAATTAACGCACGCGATCATCTCTCCTCCACTCCCGTGGTGGGTTCTGATTTGCGCTTCGCGCATCGGAGTCTGACCGGATCACGCCTCGAAAATCTCACCTTTTCGCCAGCCTTTGTTCGCTGACTTGGCGTGCGGGACCTGAGCGGTGCCGATGGCGTCCATGGTGACCTGGAGCTGGCCCTGGGCGAGGATTTCCTTCAGGTCTTCATTGAGTTCACGCTTATGTTTGGGGTGATATACGCCTTTGTGCGGGTCTTTTTTGGAGAGTTCAGAGCGGGCGATGTTGATCTTAAGATCTTTCCCGCTAACCGTGGCCATGATCACGGCGCCGGAATAATTCGGCCCCTTGTCGGTGAGGAGGACTTCGCCCTGAACGGAGCGATTGTCGGCGGCGGTGTCCCATTTTTCCTCGTATTTGATGAGGAGTTTGGACCCTGGCGGCAGCCAGCCCATTTTGAATACCGGATCGCGGAACGTGGAGCCGGACTCAATCTTGAAATCGCAGATGATGTTGAGAAGGGCCTCGAACTGGCGATCGTATCCGGCGTCGCCGGTCCATGTGCTGTAATCGGTGGGCGACCAGTCAGGCAAACCCGCCTGGCCGTGCAGCTTGCCCCAGGTGCAATGGGCGAAGAAGTGCTCAATCGGGGTTTTGCTGGTTGAGAACTTGAAGAGATAACCGATGGCGACGATGAGGAGACCGATCACTGCGACGATCTGGCCGCCGGGTATGCCCATGAGGACCATGAGCGTGGCCGAGACGCCCACTGAGGCACCGGCGCCGACGAGGAAGGCGCCGTTGGCAGCGTCTTGATCGCCACCCTTGAATGCACTGTCCATCTCTTTGTGTGCGAGGTAGACGTCGATAATGCCGGATACGAAACTGATGGTGGCGACAAGCTTCTCAGATTTCTTGAAAAGCGAACCAAGTGCGCTGGCGGCATCGAGACTCGACCCGATCAGACCAATCAGCGCGAGATCCTTTTTTTGCGGATCGTCTCCCTTCATCGCTTCCTGGTAAGTCATAACGGCAAATACGAAATTCAGAGACTCGATGAGGGGGCCGATGGCTTTCTTTTTTCCGGAGAAATGATCATGAACCGGCTCGACCCCCTTGGCTTCCAGTCCGTGATAATCGATCGCCTTGCGCAGGCCGAAGGAGTAGGCGAAGCCCTCCTTGATCCCCATGGGGGGAAAGGAGTACTTGCCCCGCCAGATCAACTTTCGTTGCAGGTTGCCGAGCGTCTTTTGGGCGAGTTCGGCCAGTTCCGTGGGCTTATATTTGAGGATCCGGGCCTCGACGAGTGACTTCCATCCCTCAAGAATGGTCATGCCGCCTTTGCGCACGGCCTGATACTCCGGGGCGTCGGGAGCGAATTCTTTTTCGGGCAATATAACGTCGTGAACGAAGTGGTTTTTCGTGTCAACGACGAGGTTGAGGTATTTTCGTCCGACGGGCGATTCACTGAGGCGCGTTATCGCGCGGCACCAGGGCACGAGGAATTTGATCCACTCGCCGGGGCCAGCGGCTCTGCAAGCATCGCCGAGGACTCTCACGGCATCGGCGCTCAGCCAGCGCACGAGGAACATCGCAAGGCGGTCACGGCGCTCGACGCGCCACTGGAGCTGTCCGTTGTAGTGTTTGAGGAAATCGTTGATGGGGCCATCTGAGTCCTTCAGCTCGTTGGCCATGTTGTGGCCGGCGGTATTCGTATAATCGCCGACGATGCTCCTCAGGAGCATGGCCAAGACGTGCTTCTTGCCGCGCGTCTCGACCTTCTTTTGGTGCGGATTGCCCTTGTAGGCGATGGTGTAATTCACCACGTCATCGGCGGCGGCGCAATATGCTGCGTGCAGGTGCAACATCACCGTGACGGGATCAACGATGGGGACGAGCCACTTGCCTTTTTCATCGATCAGCGAATTGTTCTGGTCGGGATCGAAGATCACCGGGGGACAGAGGAACTCAACACTCTTTTTGAGTTTGTCGATCTGCTCCTTTTCCAGTCGGACACGGCTCGCGAAGAAGCGATACACGTGCGGTATGCCGAGGATGCGGCGCGGCAGGCACAGGGTCTTGCCGATTGATTCGGATTCTTTGCGACTCTTGATTGGCTTGTCTCTATCGTCGTGCGGCGTGGCTGCCATCGCGCCGCCCTTGTCGATCCGGACTTCGTCTACGAAGGTAGGCTCGGCGATGTATTTTTTCTGGGTCGGGGTGCTGAAGACGTAGATCCACTTCCGGCGATCGACATCCACGGTCGCCTTGCGCCGATCCTGGTCCTGATCGCCGAAGGGCGTGGGGATGCCATCGGCCCGGTCTGGGTCTGCCGCGATGACGAACCGCCACTCGATGAAGCTCACTGACCGCGAAAAGACAGCCGCGGCATTGTCGTAATCTGCCTGTGAAATGGGATCGGCCATTTGTTATAACTCTGGATCTGTAACCTTCAGATCAACAAGAATCGGTGAGTCCTGAACCAAATCGGCGTCGACATTCGAAGTTGCCCATTGGCCAGGAAGCTTTTTGGGAACCTGACTCACGAGCTGCGCATACGCGTGTGGCGCGGTTTGTGATTTCTTGTCTTTCTCGATCCCGAGGGGGTAGGGTCGTCCGAGAAACACAGGACGTTTATTAGCACCTGAGCGATGGTGTGATAAGGAGTAGGTCTTCTTGGTGGGCTTGATCTTGAAGCGCAGTATTTTATGGCCTTTGACGAGTGGCTCGGCGTCCTTCTTGACGAGCGTCTTTTTGTCACCGCCCTCGACCTCCCATATGTCATCGGTCTCGATTTCCTCGTCGAGGATGACGTTGATCTCGATATTCTTGGAGATCGTGCCGCTCGGCGGGGACTGGGGCTTTCCCGCCACGGGCTTGGTTGGTCGGCGTGCCAGGGAATGCGGTTTGTCGCTCATGTCTTGTGCAACTCCTGAAGCTTGTTCTTCGTGGGCTGATCCGGTTTGCCGGTGACTTCGAGTTTCTTTGCGGCCTGGAATCGCTCGAGGGCGGCGATGGTGCGCGGGCCGATGATGCCATCGGCCTTGCCGCAGTCGTAACCGAGATTGTTCAGCCGCTGCTGGATTCCGGAAATCGACGAGATGGGGTCGAGCTTTCCGAGGGCCAGATTGTATTCGTGGACGAAGTCGTCGTCCTTGACTTTGATTACGCCAGTTTTCGCATTGCCAGGGATGAACATGGCGACGCGGCCGTTCGCGTCGGTCGTGCCGGTGCTCGCTTTCCCGTCGATGGTCAGTTCGTACTCTTTGTTGGCGAGGGGCTCGTCGTTGAGCATGAGAAATACGACGACCTTGGACGGCTCTCCACGACGTTTGAACTTGTGGTGCTGATCGGTGGGGCCGGATTCTTCCTTCGGCCGCTTGTCGGGAATGAAGACCGCATCGCGGGGCAAGAGGACGTTGGGATCAACGCGGCGGCGCTTCAGCTCGGCGTTATTGGCGTGGTTCCAGATGGTGTCGACGAAATGACCATGATCGGCGGCGAGGCTGGAGATGCACTCACCGGGAAGGGCTTCATGCCATCGACCGCCCTGGGCTGACGAGCCTCGCGGGACGGGGACGGTCTGCTCCTCCGGCGGCGGAGGCTCGGGGGCGCCATCACCCACGGTCTGCGGTTCAGCGGCTGGAGCAGGCTTCCAGCGCTCCCATGCGGCGAGGTCGAGCTTGGGGAATTTGATTGCAGCAGTGCCTGCTTCCTTAAGGCCGCTGACTTTGACTTTCCCTTGAGGATCAAGTGCGCCCTTCACGACCTTTGCATCTGGAAGGCGGATTTCATATTGCTCACCGACGACGGGCTTCTCGGCTTCGTCGACCAATTCGAAGGAAACCCAATGGGTGCCCTGTCCTACATTCTGGGTTGAGGAACCCGGCGGCTGCTCTTCGGATTTGGTGTCGGCATAGTCGGGCTGCGCCTCCTCGGCGGGTGCCTCGCCCGCTTCGGCGGCGCCGGGGGCACCTCCGCCGTCTCCGCCTCCCCCACCGCCTGGGCCGCTTCCGCCGCCGCCTCCGGAGTCGCCGATGAGGACGGTGTCGCAACCCTTTGCGATCTGGTTGCCGGCGCATTTGACGGGCGGGCCGATCGGGTCGGCGACGCGTGCTGCGGGGAACTTTCCGATGAGGACTGAATTGCTGCCCTTTAGGATGACGCCGCTGACGTGAGGGACGAGGCCGTCGAACATAGGGCAGAGGGCCATGTCGTTGGCGGGCATGGCACGGACGGCGATGAGATTTCCGATCAAAACGGTGGGTTCGCCTGGGCCGACGACGGCGCCGCCGTGGGCGCAGGTATCCGTAAGGCGGGCGGCGGGCATGCCTGCCCCGGGAGAGGGCGCGCCCGCGACGGGCGCCGGTGTTGGAGCCGGGCCTTTGGCAGCCTCGAAGCCGCCCTTGGCTTCTTCGAAGCTGCCATAGGGCTGGCCGTCGGGCTTGGTGCCCCACGTTGCGGCGTCGTCGGGGTCGGGGTGACCCTCGTAGTAGGTGGCCATTTCAGCGGGTGATGCCATGATGTTTCTTACCGCGGGTTAAGCGAGGAAGTCAAATTGAGCGGCCGGCGGCGATTCGCCAAACGGCAAGCCGGTGTTGACGGTTTCGTTGCAAATAAAGTTACCATTTTCGTCGGAACTCTCTCGCTGCTTCACGAGCACAGGGAACACTACGAGGCATTGGCATTTTCCTGGTCGGTCTCGGGGGTCCAGTGCAGCGGGTCGTTTTGTTCCTTGACGGTGTACTTGTTCGCAAAGTCGGTCTGGCTCTGGTCGAGCTTGCCGCGGTAGAAGTCGACGCCGCGAGCGCAACTGGTGACGTATTTTTTCAGGTCCTCCTCGTCGCCGGGCGGGAGCGGGGCCTGGCGGGCGGCCTGGTCCATGATGAGCTGGAACATGTGCTCGAATTCCTTAGCCAGGGCCGGAGGATCGGTGGCGTTGCAGTCGCGTTGGAGGATCATGACGGCCCAGGGGCGATAGTCAATGTAGCCGTTGCGCTCGGCGCGGAGGTAGAGGCGAATGGTTTCCTGGCAGCGGCGCTGCTCACTTTTGTGTTCGAGGATTTCGTGGCGGCGTTTTTTTGCTGCGAGGACGGTGGGGACGCGGTCGTTGAGCAGGTCTTCGAGCTTGTAGTATTCGACGGCGGCGTTGTCGTCGGTCGCGCTCTTGGGCTGGAGGGCCTTCATGCGGGCGGCAATCGGATCGGTGATTGATTTGGCGTCGGCGCTTGCGGGCAGGTGGAAGCAGGTGTCCACCAGACCCTCGTAGTTACCCTGTGCCAGCCGATGGGCACAGAGATATTGGTAATACTGGGCGGCGGCGGCTTGGGCCGGGGGGTCGCCCATGTCGGCGACGATGGTGAGGGCGGTGAGGGAGCGATAGAACTGGGGCAGCTCGCGCTCCTGCTTGGATAGGAGCTTTTGGACCTCGGGCGATCTGGAGCGCAGATCGAAGAAACGCATCAACTCACCGATTCGGACGATGTGGCGGTTCTTGAGCTTGTCGCCCT
>DATMEE010000574.1:0-2132 GCA_035557035.1 Phycisphaerae bacterium | reverse complement strand
CAAAACGAAAGCCGCGTAAGAAATGTGCGATGAAGGATGCCCGCTCAGCAATTTACACAGGAATTGACACTACCTCCGGAATCCCTTGCACTCCAGCGCGCCGAGCCATCCCAACTATTGTCGCGCCATTGATACGAAGCGCCGAGCATTCCTAATCTACGTGATGATACTCGATGGCGCGAATTCAGAAGTGGACAATCGGAATCGGCAGTCGGGCGCTTCCGGCCAATCGGAGCGCGGAGCACCGCGCACACCGAGTTCAGAAATATTCACCTTATTCAACCCCGGCGATCATTTAAGTTGGCGCTTGAAAAATCGAAAAAACCGCCATCCGTCGCGGCGGATGCGGGGTCGGGAGATTGCGCAGGCTGTGCGGGGCACCGGTTGGAAACCTGTGCCACGCACTCCCTCGCTCGCGCGTCGGGCTCGGAAAGGCGAATCACCCTCACCCGGCCTCTCCCGTCAAGGGAGAGGAGCACTGCCCGTCCGGCAGGGGCGCCGGACGTTACCTCACCGGTTGGAAACCGGTGCCACATCGTCGGTTGCCACTGTCAGCGGGATGGCGGCGAAGCGTTCGACGTCGATCAGGCCGAGGTTGGTCAGCTTCAGCTTGCCGATCACGGAGAGGCTCAGGAATGCGAGGCACATGAAGGGTTGGGCGAATGGGCAGCCGAGCGCGCGGGCGGCTTCGGTGAGGGTGTGCAGGTTTGCCGCTACTGTTCGGGCCGGGGCGTCCGTGACGAGGCCGGCGATGGGGAGGGCGACTTCGGCGAGGACCTGGCCGCCCTTGACGACCACCCAGCCACCCTGCAGCTCCGCCACCCGGTTGAGCGCGGTGAGGAGGTCTCGATCATCCACGCCGACGGCGACGAGATTGTGGGCGTCGTGGGCGACGCTGCTGGCGATGGCGCCGGCATTGAGTTTGAAACCCCTGGCGAAACCGCGCCCGATTTCGCCGCTGGCGCGATGGCGCTCGACGACGATCATTTTTGCCAGATCGCGTGATGGGTCGGCGATGAGGCGGCCATCGCGGACAAGAGGGGCTTCGATGGAGCGCTCGGTGTCGATACGATTGTCGAGGACTTCGATGACGTGGATGCGCGGTGGTTGGCCGTCTCGAGTTTCGGGCGGCGCGGCAATCGCCATGTCGTCGAGAGACAGCTTCTTGATGTTGACGCTTTTGCGGCCGGGCGATTTTGGCACTCCGTCCGCTGGGGCGGCGGACGTTACGGTGCGGGGCGCGATGCATTCGCCGCTTTCGGCGACCAATTCGCCGCCGCGATAGACCTGCGCCACGCGGCAGCTCTTGAGATCGTCGAGCAGGGCGAAATCGGCGGCGTACCCCGGCGCGATCGCGCCCAGGCGGGGAATGCGGAAGTATCGCGCGGTGTTCCAGGTCGCCAGGCGAATCGCAAGTATTGGGTCCATCCCCTGCTCGATGGCGGTGCGGATCATGAAGTCGATGTGCCCTTCGTCGAGCAGGTCACGCACGTCCTTGTCATCGGTGCAGAACATGAATCGACCGGCCGTGGCGAGGGTGACGAGCGGCAGCAGGGCCTTGAGATTTCGCGTCTGCGAGCCTTCGCGGATCATGATGGATAGACCTGCTCTTAGTTTATCCCGCGCCTCGTCGGCAGTGATGCACTCGTGGTCGCTCATGATGTCGGCCGCCGCATAGGCGTTTAGCTCGAATCCCGCGAGAGATGGAGCGTGGCCGTCGATGACGCGATTATGACACATGGCGAGCTTTTCGAGAACCTGCAGGTCGCCGTGAATCACGCCGGGGTAATTCATCATCTCGGCCAGACCAATCACGCGCGGATGTGACAGGAAGCCGCGAAGCGAATCCGCGTCGAGTGTCGCCCCGGCCGTCTCGAGCGGGCTGGCGGGCACGCAGGAGCTGAGCATGACGAAGACGCGAATCGGCGCATCCTCGGAGGTATCGAGCACGTACTGAATCCCGGCCGCGCCGAGAACGTTGGCGAATTCATGCGGGTCGGCTACGACGCCGGTGGCCCCGCGGGCGGCGACGACCCGGGCGTATTCCTGCACCGCCAGCATGGACGACTCGATGTGAACATGCGCGTCGATGAAACCGGGGCAGAGAAATTGACCGCGGAGGTCGATCGTTT
>DATMEE010000573.1:0-12622 GCA_035557035.1 Phycisphaerae bacterium | reverse complement strand
AAACGATCGCGAAGTTCTCTCAATCGTTTTCATCGTCATCGGAGCGATCATGATAATTCTGGGAGTCTGGATTCTCCGCCGGAACCGGGACAAGTCCGCTGACAAACTTTTCTCATGTTGCGAGAGGTGTGTATAATAGATCGATGGAGTTTTCAGCATGAATTGGCAGGATCGAATTACATCTGACCCGGACATTTGCCACGGCCAGGCCTGTATCAAGGGCACGAGAATCATGGTGTCGGTCATTCTCGACAACCTTGCCGTGAAGGTTCCCCGCGGCGAGATTCTGAAAAGCTATCCCTCGCTGCAGGATCCGGACATCGATGCCGCAATTGCCTATGCCGCCGAACTGGCTCGCGAACGGGTGATCTCCTTTGTGCCGGGAGCGGCCTGATGTCGGCCTTCAAGGTCGATGAGAACTTGCCGCTCGAAATTGTTCACGCTCTTCGAGCAGCAGGATATGACGCCCACTCAATCTACGACGAAAAACTCGGCGGCGCAAGAGATCGCAGAATCTACGAGGCCTCGGTCCAGGAAGGCCGCGCGATCGTCACTCTTGATCTCGATTTCGACATTCGCCGTTATCCGCCTTCGCAGCATCGTGGCATCATCGTGTTCCGCCCGCATATCCAGGGCAAGCCAAATGTCATTCGTTTGTTTGATCGAGCGATAACGACTCTTGACCGAACAAATTGAAGAACGGCTCTGGATCGTGAATGAGGCCGGCATTCGAATAAGAGGATCAGGCTGATCGGGTTCGCTAGCGTCTGAACTTCCGGCGCTTCTTGCCCCCTGCAGGTGGGACTTTTTTTCCTGAGCTTGGCCTTGCGCCTACCTCGCCACCCCGATTCTTCGCACGACTCGAATTGGAAGTAATCGGAAGTTTTCCGTTTCTTCCGATTGTTTGGGGCGTAGGTGGACTGGACAACACTTTTTGACGGGGCCTCGTCCCCGGCAGCGCCAGCGACAACTGCCGCGACGGCAGATGCACGTTCGCGATCTGCACCGTCACCCGTGTGCCCAGCGTAAACGTCTTTCCCGTCCGCTCTCCGCGCACTCTCGCGGCCTTCGCGTCCACCTCCCACCAGTCGTCACCGAGGTCTTCCATGCGCACCAACCCGTCGATCAGATACTTGGGGTGCTGTATGAACAGCCCGAAATTCGTGACGCCCGTCACCACGCCCTCGAATGTTTCGCCGATCTGCTTGTCCAATAGCGCGAGCACCTTCAGAGTCTTCAACTCACGCTCAGCACTCTCCGCCCGCCGGGCCAGATACGACATGCGCCGGCCCGCGTCCTTCAAATCCTCCTGGCTCACCAGGGCCGGCGGAGTCTTGCCGCCCCGCCGCTTTCCCACCGGCAGTCGACCATCGAAATACAAGTCGAGCAGCCGGTGCACCATCAGGTCCGGATAGCGCCGGATGGGACTGGTGAAGTGAGCATAGTCCTCGCTGGCCAGCGCGAAGTGGCCGATCTCCTGCGGCGAATACTCCGCCATCTGCATCGACTTGAGCACTGCCAGATTGACGGCGTAACCCTCCGGCTTCCCGCGAAGCTTCTCCAGCGCCTGCTGCAAGTCGCTCGGCTCCAGGCTCTTCGGAACAAACAGGCCCGCCCCCCGCAGAAACTTCGCCATCGTCGTAAGAGACTCTTCCTCCGGCGGAGCATGCACGCGCCGCAAGAACGGCGCCCCCAGGCTCGTCAGCAGCCGCGCCACCGCCTCGTTCGCCTCGACCATGAACATCTCGATGATCGTGTGGCTGAAGCTCGTGTCCTCGGGCTGAGCGTCGACTACACGGCCATCCGGGTCGTAAACCAACTCCACGGCCGGCAGGTCGAGCACGATCATGCCGTCCTTCAGCCGGCGCTGGCGGATGATCCGCGCCAGCTTCTCCATCTTCTGAACCAGCTCGACGGCCGCACGATCGAACCCGGTGTTCTTCCCATCCACGATCGCCTGCGCATCCCCATACGTCAGCCGTTTCGCGGAACGGATGATCGTGTTGGCAAACCGCGTCGCGACCACGCGCCCGTCGGCGTCGTAGCGAATGAACGCGCTCTTGGCCAAGCGCGGCTCGCCCTCCTGAAGGCTGCACAGGCCGTTGGATAGAATCTCCGGCAGCATCGGCAGCACGCGGCCCGGCAGATACACGCTGGTGCCGCGCTCCCGCGCCTCCGTATCGATCTCCGACCCCAGCCGCACAAAGTGACTCACGTCGGCGATGTGAACCCCGAGTTCCCAAGCCGCGGAGCCGGCCTTGTGTTTTGCGCGATGCCATTCACGGCCGCGGTCATCGCCATCGCGCCCGCCGCGATTCGCCGCCAGCCGTTCGAGCGAAATCGCGTCGTCAAAATCGCGAGCATCGTCGGGATCAATCGTGATGATCGTCATCCCGCTGAGGTCGTCGCGCCCCTCGGCCGCGACGTCGGGATCAAAAGCCCGCGCGGTCGCCCGCGTCACTTCCAACACTTCTTCAGGAAACTCGTTGGGCAGGTGATACTGGCGGATGATCGCTTCCAGATCGACGCCCGGCTCACCGCGCTGCCCCAGCCGCTCGACGATGACCCCCCTCGCCGGCTCACCGTCACCCGGATAACGCACGATCTCCAGAACGACCGAATCCCCCGCCCGGGCCCCCTTCGCATGAGGGTCGCCGATGAGAATCGGCCCGTGCAGCGCGTTGCCGTCGGCTTCCACGTACCACATCGACCCTTCGTTGTGCAGCGTGCCCACGAACTTGCTGTTGCCCCGCTCGACGATCTCGACCACCCGCCCGCCGAACGCCTGCTTCCCCTCTCGCTTGCCGCGGCTGAACACCGAGCACAGCACCCGATCCCCGGTAATCGCGTCCTTCGACTCACCCTGCGGGATATGCAAGTCTCCATGTTCGGACGGTTCATCGGGCACCACGAAGCCGAATCCGCGCGGATTGCCGCGATACACACCGACCATCTGCGAAGCCGACCTCGGAAGATTCACGGCGCTGCTCGATCCGATCACCACGCGCCCCAGCCGCCGAAGCGCATCGACCGCGTCATGAAAGTCCGACATTTCGGCCTGGGCGATGCCCATCGCCCGCGCCAGATTCTTGGTCCGCATCGGTTCGTATGCCGGTTGCTTGATAAAATCGAGAATGCGATCGGAAAATCGTTTGCTCATAAAATCCCTGTGCTTGCCCTGCGGCGAGCATCCGGCGACCATGTTCCCCGGCGACCGGGCCGGCTCTTGATGCTCATCGCCTGGATTGTAACCCGTGAATTAGAGTCCGCCGCTGCGGCCGCTTCTGAAAGGACCATACGCCATGGAAGACATCATCGCCGACGCCGGCGCGCTGGGCAAGAAGATCGCCGCGCATCCACGAATGAAGGCCTACATCATCGCGGCCAAGGCAGTGAATGAAGACAAACTGGCGCTGGATACGCTCAAGGAATATCAGGAAACGGTGGAAAAGTTTCGCGAGATGGAAATGTCCGGCAAGCCGATCGAGGTGGCCGACAAACGCAAAATCGCCGAATGCGAATCCAAGGTCGCCGGCAACGATCTGCTCAAGAAGATGATGCAGGCCCAGGCCGACTATCTGGAGCTCATGCACCGCATCAACAACGCCATCGACGAGGCAGCCGGCGCCGCGGCGCCGTAGTCTATCTCCTCCGCATCCGTTGGAGCCGCGCGATCGCCTCGCGTGCGAACGTCACGGTCGCTCGGGGCGCGTCGCCGGCTGAGAAGTCGTGTCCGGTTTGTCCTCGATCTGCTTCAGCACCCTGAGCAAATACTCGCCGCTTTTCTTCTCCGAGCCGTTCTTGAAGCGAATCAGGTAGGGCCTCCCCGTCATGCTCGACTTCGACGCGGCCACGCGGATGAAATCGCGCGCGGTGCGAATCTCGCTTCGCTTCCACTTCCACTTATCGCGCATGTGCTTCGCCGCCTCGACGCACGTGTGCTCGTCGCCATTGCGGACAAACACGGCATTCTGAAGTTTCTCAACGTGGCTGATCAGTTTCTCAATCTTCTGATTTTCGGTGAAGCGCTTGGCGGGGCGCGACGCCGGCTGTGACGCAGCAGGACCCGACGTAGCGGGGGCATCCGGGCCCGTCGGTCCCCGCGCATGAGACCGGTCGTCGCACGCCGCGCTGAAAAGCAGCGAACTCGCCAGAATAGAGATTATCAGCTTCATGCAAGGGGGAACGGAGGCCGGCCCGGGCGCTTTCAGCATCGAGAATTCGCCGACCGCGTCACGTTCCCGCGGGCTGCAGGCGGTTCGTCACGACGTCGAGCATCTCGCGCTTGAGCGCGCGGATTTTCTCGTCCTTGTACAGCCACCCCGGGTATCGCCGCGACGGCGCCGCGACTTTCGACGCATGTGCCAGAATGAAGGCATTCCAGTACGGCTCGGGCAGGCCGAATCCCCGGCGGTACCCCGCAACCAGGCGGCGGAACAGCCAGCGCTTCCACCACTGCCAATAGACCGGCGGATCGGCCACGATCGAGGTCAGCAACTCGACATTCCATCCCGTGCCGCGCAGTAGCTCCTCGATTTCCGCCGGCGCATACAACCGCCAGTGCCCTTCCGGCGCCGGCTCGTGCAGGCGCATCGGCATGGGCCGGCCGCGAAGCAGCGAGTGCGTCATTTGAAAGCTGATGGCGTTGTCGGTTACAAGGCTCATCACGCCATTCGGCGCGGTGACGCGGTTGATCTCGTAAAGCACGCCTTCTGGGTCGTACCGCAGGTGCTCGAAGCAGCCCCAGAAGACAACCAGTCCGAATTCGCCGTCGTCGAACGGCAACGAGCCGGCCTCCAAATCGCGCTCGAGCAGGTCGAATTCAAAACTGCAGTCGGCGTTGGGATGCTGGCGAAGCGTGCGTTTGAACTCTGTATCCTTGCTTGCGGGAGCATGCGGCGCGCAGACGCAGGTAACGTCCGTCCAGCCCAGCCGCTCGATCAGATAAGGCGCTTCGATGCCCCAGGACCCCACGACAAGGCAGCGACGGTTTGCATCCGAGGCCGACGGAAGTTGAATCAATGAGTCGTGAAGGCGCTGCGCGTGGCAAAGCAGATATTGCACCTCGCCGCGGGCCTCATGAGGCTGGTCGAGCCAGCACCGGGGAATAAGCCAGTGCATCGTTCGCCGGACCGCGGGGGAGTAGATTGTTGGAGGCTTGAGGGCCATGAAAATCCCGTAGGCGATCCTATGCACCGCACGATAAGCCTCATACGCTGGGCCGGCGAAACATAGCTTGGCCGAGCGAGCGCGGAAGGCCTCGAATTGAAGATTCATCGACGCGGGCAAGTTGGCGCGATTAGAATCCCGCAAACATTCTCGCAGCAAAAAATGCGCATCCTGAGGTTGCATTTTTTTGCACGAGACGGATATGGATTTGTTTAGTTAAAGGGCAATCACCGTATGAGCATCGATCCCTATCCGCGGTCGTATTACCCCGCCTCTTCGCGGCCAACCCGGCTGCCGATTCTGCTCGGCATCTTCGGCGGCCTCCTCGGCGGCTGGCTTCTGACGACGCAGGTGAAAGGCCGGGTCAATGCCCCCGATGCCAAGCCCCGACCCGTCGCGCCGCGGGGCGACCTCACCCAAAGCGAAAAGACGACGATTAGCATATTCGAATCGGCCGCGCCCTCCGTGGTGTTTATCACCTCCCTCGAAAACGTGGACCAGGGATTTCGCTTCACCCCCACCGAGGTGCCGCGCGGCGCTGGCTCCGGATTCGTGTGGGACGACGACGGCCATATCGTCACGAACTATCACGTGGTGATGAACTCATCGCAGGTGCGAGTCACGCTGTCGGATCATTCCACCTGGCGCGCTGAAATCGTCGGCGGCGCGCCGGACACGGACATCGCCGTTGTCAGGATCAATGCCCCCGAAGCGGATTTGCCGCCGCTGGCCGTGGGCGAATCGAACAACTTGCAGGTGGGACAGAGCGTTTTCGCAATCGGTAATCCGTTTGGACTCGATCAGACCTTGACCACAGGAGTGGTGAGCGCCCTCGGCCGAACCATCCGCTCCGTGAACAATCGCACCATCGACGGCGTGATTCAGACCGACGCCGCGATCAATCCCGGAAATAGCGGCGGCCCGCTCCTCGACAGCGGCGGCCGGTTGATCGGCGTCAACACGCAGATCGTCTCCAGTTCCGGGGCCAGCGCGGGAATCGGCTTCGCCGTACCGGTCGATATCGTCAACCAAGTCGTGCCGCAGCTCATTGCACATGGTCGGGTGATTCGGCCCCAACTCGGCATCGTGATCGTCTCCGACGATTTGGCGCGGCGTCATGACATCGAGGGCGTCATCATTCAAAGTGTGCAGCCCGGAACCGGCGCTGCCGAAGCGGGACTGCGCGGATTCGACCGCTCCGAAGACGGAGACATCATCCTCGGCGACGTGATCGTGCAGGTCGACGACTTCAAGGTCAGCGAATCCGACGATCTGCTCGACGAGCTGGAGAAGCACAAGGAAGGCGACGTCGTCACCGTGAAGTTCATTCGCGGCGGCAAACCTCTGACGGCCAGAGTTCGGCTTCAGGTTCCCGAAGCCTCTCGCAAATAGGGTTGCCCCTTCAACTCGTGCTTGCATAACGCGACGCACCGGTTTTTGAGTGAGAAGACAACGTCCGAATATCGTGCGTCAGTTCGGCATTTAGTGCGCGACGTCGGAATTCGCTCTGTCCATTTCATTCGCCCATGTTCCCGCCGGGGTGAAAAAGCGTTAATATCATCCGACTGTACTGCCAAGAGGTCCGTTGAAGTCTCGCCTGGTGCCGGACCATCCTTCTCGGAGGGAATCATCGTGAGGATCATATGCGGGTCGCTTCTCGTCGCGATAGGCTATGCGGCGGGCGTGATCCACGCACAGGAGCGGCCGCGCGCGTTCATCGGCGCGAAGCTGGTGCCAATTTCGCAGGCCGAGATTCCGAGCGGGACGCTGATTGTTCATCGCGGAAAAATCGTCGCGATCGGGCCGAAAGACGACGTCGCGATCCCGGACGACGCCGAACAGATCGACGCGTCCGACAAGGTCATCATGCCGGGGCTGGTGGACACCCACAGTCACGTCGGCGGCGGCTGGGGCGGCGATCGCAGCGGCGCGATTCAGCCCGACTGCCGCATCATCGACTCCATCAACGTCCGGGACGCGGGCCTCCAGAAGGCGCAGGCCGGCGGGCTGACCACGCTCAACGTCATGCCAGGCTCGGGACATCTACTCAGCGGCCAGACGGTGTATATAAAATTGAAGGATGGCCGCAAGATCGAAGACCTGGCGATCCGCGACGAGGCCGGCAATATGCTGGGCGGCATGAAAATGGCCAATGGGACGAATTCACGAGGCGATTCGCCCTTCCCGGGCACGCGCGCCAAGGCCGCCGCGATGGTGCGTTCAGAGTTCCTGAAGGCCGAGGAGTATCGAGAAAAACAAGAGCACGCCGATCCGGACAAGCGCCCCGAGCGCAACCTTGCGCTCGAAGGGCTTGGGGAGGTGCTCGACGGGAAGCGCGTCGTCCACTTCCACACCCATCGTCACGACGACATATTCACTGCAATCCGACTTTCAAAGGAGTTCAACTTCAAAGTCGTGCTTCACCATCTCAGCGAGGGCGAAAGGGTCGCCGACGAGATCGCCCGCGCCGGCGTGCCTTGCTCCATCATTCTCGTTGATAGCCCCGGCGGAAAGCTCGAAGCTCAGAATCTCATGTTCGACACCGGCGCAGCGCTCGAAAAAGCCGGCGTGCTGACCGCCTTTCACACCGACGATCCCATCACCGACTCGCGGTTGTTCCTGCGTATGGCCGCCCTGGGGGTCCGCGGCGGAATGTCGCGCGCCAAGGCGCTCGAAGCACTGACGCTGGCGCCTGCGAAAATGATCGGTCTGGACCACCGGATCGGTTCGCTCGACGTCGGCAAGGACGCGGACTTCATCGTGTTGACGCGCGATCCCCTCAGCGCGTACTCAAAGGTGCAGTTGACCTATGTCGAAGGAAAGAAGGTCTTCGATCGAAGCAACCCCAAGGATCGGCTTTACGCCGTCGGAGGCTACGGCGCCGGCATCGATCACGTGATGATCATGTGCTGCGAGGGGCACGACCACGATGGCGGCCGTGAGGAGGGTCAGCAATGACCCCAAAATCCGCACTTTTTGCAGGTTTCATCGCGGCGGTGTTCCTGGGATCAAATGCGCATCAGGTCACCGCCGATCCGCTCGCCATTCGGGCAAAGACAATTCACACAATGGCGGGCGCCGCGATCAAGAACGGAATCGTGCTGGTCCGCGACGGCAAGATCGAGAAGGTCGGCAAAGCCGCGGATATCACGCCACCCGAGGACTACCGAATTATTGAAGCAAAGGTCGTGATCCCGGGGCTGATCGACGCGCATAGTGTCGTCGGCCTGACAGGCTATCTGAACCAGCGCCAGGACCAGGAGCAGATCGACCATTCCGAACCGATCCAACCCGAGCTGCGCGCCCTCGACGCCTACGACCCGCAGGAGCGACTCATCGACTGGGTCCGAAGCTTCGGCGTCACCACGCTGCACACCGGTCACGCGCCCGGCGAAGTGGTCAGTGGCCAAACCATGATCGTGAAAACCGCCGGAAAAACCGTGGACGACGCGGTCATCGTTTCCGAAGCCATGATCGCGGTCACCCTGGGTGACGGATCGGTCAAGGGCGATGGCAAAGCGCCCGGCACGCGATCGAAGGCCGTCGCGATGTTGCGTTCGCAGCTCATCAAAGCGCAGGCGTACCTCAAGAAGAAAAATCAGGCAGCCTCACAGCCGGCAGATTCTTCGAACGAAAACTCTTCCGCTGCCAACGATCCGGGCAAACGGGGGACCGCCGGCAATGGCGGCGCAGGCCCATCGGAACCCCCGCCGACCGCAACTCAGCCGGGCGAGCCTGGTCCCGATGCCCAAACCCAGCCGGCCGCGCCTCCAGAAGATTCAGTCTCGACCAAGCCGCCGCCCGCCGCGACCGTTTCCAAGGAAAAACCGGAGAGCGAGAGTGCGAAGAACGACCCACCCGACCGTGATCTGCGGATGGAAGCCTTCGTCCGTGTGCTGAAGCGCGAAATCCCGCTGCTGATCACCGTCCACCGTGCCCACGACATCATGACGGCGCTTCGCCTCGCCCGCGAGTTCGACATTCGCATCGTGCTCGATGGCGCTGCCGAGGCCTATCTCGTCCGGGAGGAAATTAAGGCCGCCGGCGTGCCGGTCATTCTGCACCCCACCATGATGCGCAGCGGCAAGGGTCCGACCGAAAACGCCGGCATGGAAACCGCTTCCATCCTCCGCAAGGCCGGAATCCCCTTCGCCTTCCAGAGCGGCTTCGAATCCTACGTGCCCAAGACGCGCGTCGTCCTTTTTGAGGCGGGCGTGGCCGCCTCGAATGGCCTGCTGTTTGAACACGCCCTCGCCGGCGCGACCATCGACGCCGCGAAAATCCTGGGGATCGCCGATCGCGTCGGTTCCATCGAATCGGGCAAGGATGCCGATCTGGCCCTCTACGACGGCGACCCGTTCGAATACACCACCCACTGCGTCGGCGTCGTCATCGACGGTAAGCTGGTCAGCGAACTGGTCCGTTGAGTAGCGTTCGCCGTCCCGGCGAACGGCGGACCGCGGACGTACCGTCCGCCATCTCGGGAAGCGACAGCCGAAATTTAGCTAACCGCCGTCGGCCTGGCATCCTCGACAAAGATGAAGTGCATTTGAATCTCGCGGAGCAGCGGGCCGGGGATGCGCTGCACCTTGAACGTGCCGCCAATGTCGGGCTGCGTGGGCACGTACTCGTAGATATCCATGAAGCTGGCCCGCGTCCCGCGCATGGCGCTTTCCAGCGCTGCGGCCATTTCGTCCTCCAGCTTGTCGCGCAGCGCCTTTTTCGATTTGAGCCCGCTGGTCGGCAGCAGCCACTCGGCCAAGGCGCTCAAATCCGGCTCGCCAAATTCGATGGGCGGCGCAGCCGCGCGGGCCGCGGCCAGGGCCTCGGAAGACAGCGTGTCTTTGCGGATCA
Source organism: Phycisphaerae bacterium (assembly GCA_035557035.1). Lineage (GTDB taxonomy): Bacteria > Planctomycetota > Phycisphaerae > UBA1845 > UTPLA1 > JADJRI01. Next base: position 2,599 of record DATMEE010000573.1, on the reverse strand, counting down.
GACGATATTTCTTCATACAAGGCACCAAGGCACAAAGGCACGAAGGCACAGAGGGAAGAATACAGGCAAAGACGCACTACGGTTCACAGGCGCAGAGCGAAAGGCAAACGCCCGGCACTTGGGCCGGGCGTCGCATTATTCACTTTGTGCCTCTGTGCCTTCGTGCCTCTGTGCCTTGCCTTTAGGCGTTGATGGTCGCATTCACCGGGTCGCCCCACGGCCCCTTTTCGCCGGTGTGGTTGACCCAGCGCACCCAGTAATAGGCCATCTGTCCGCCGGCCGCGCCGTCGTAGTTGGCCACGAAGGGCGTGCGGGTGCACAGGCCCAGAAAGTTCAGTTGCGACGGATCGGTCGGTGCGGGGCTGCCGACCTTGCCCCAGATTTCCGCGCCCAGGACCCCGAGGGGTTTGGCGCGGCGGGTGGGGGTCATTTCGTCGACGAAGTTGACCTTGTGGCGGAGGCGGCCGCTGCACTCGATGCTGGCGATGGGCGCGGTGGTCGGCGGGCCGGACGGCTGGGGATCGCTGCCGGGCACGGTGATTCCGAGGGCGGCGCGTTCGGCATCATTGACCAGGGGGCTGGCCTGCAGGCGGCGGACCAGGGCCCGCACCAGGGTCACGTAGCCGGCGCGGCTGGCGTCCTTTTCGGCCCGGGCGCTCTCGGCCGAGGCCACGGCGGTGACATGGGCCGGAAAGGCGGTTTCCCATTCGCTCTGGGCGGCGGTGATGGGGGCCAGATCCGCGAGGCCCAGCCCCAGCGCCACCATGTTGGCGCTGGCATAGTCCACGAAGTTGGTCTGCCAGCTGTTAAACTCCGCATCGGCAGGGGGGATGTAATCGGCCATAGGTCTTTCCTCCGGAAAAAAGGCGTTTCTGGATGTTTCCGCGCAGGCCCAAGCGCACGCGGCGCAAATTCTCCCACTTTCGTCGGGCGGTAGACGGTGCCTCATGAGAGAATTATTTGCGATTCACGGACTCTCTGGGAGCGAAAAGCGGCCTCGAACGAAACTGGATTGAGGACGACCGGCCCGGTTGCTACGATTGTGAACATGGAGAACTCTGTGCGCGAGTTGAGCGGCGTGTCCGCGTGCACCGAGTGACAATTTGCAAGCATGGCTCGATCTGCCCGAAATCGCGGCACGCGGGGTGTTGCGGACGGGGCCACGCTTACCGACTTCGAGGTCCGCGATGCCAGTGAACTCGCGAACATGGATGCCGCGCGGCGCCAGGATCGCACTACTGATCGCCGGCGTCGTCGGGCTGGCGACGGGCGTGCTCGGATGGGTGCAAGTTCAGCGCGAACGCGCCATTGATGAAGAGGACCTCGATCGCCGGGCGCACGCATTTGCTCACCAGATGGCGTGGTTTGTTCGCAATGCGCTCGCCCAGCCGGATGCCGACGTGGCCAGTTCGCTCGGCGATCGCATGGACGGACATCGCCGTGTCATTGGATTCGCGGTGTTTCGGCCCGACGGGCGGATGGTCGCCAGCGGAGAGGGGGTCTCCGAATTCAGCGAGGAGCTGCGCCCCCGGGTGCTTCAGGCGTTGGAGACGGGTGAACAGGCGGTTGAGGCGGTGCGGCTCAGCGACTCGCTCATCCACGTGCTGGTTCGCTGTATCAAGGACGCCGATGGGTCCGTTCTGGGCGTGCTCGCCGTGCTTCACGACATGTCCTTTGTGGAGCAGCGGGCCACCGCGCGATTCGTGCAGTTCGGATTCTGGATTCTGCTCGTATCGCTCCTGCTCGTCGCGCTGATTGCCGCCGCCACATGGGCGGCATACGACCGCCCCCTGGGGAGTCTGGCGGATTGGATGCGCCGGCTTCGAACGGAAAACGTACCCGAAGCGCCGCCGCGCGGATTGCCCACGGCGCTGCTCGCCAGCGAGAGTGATCGACTGGCCGCGTCATTCCGTGCGGCGCGATCGACCGGATGGAGCGAATCTCACGAAACGGTTCGCGAACACAACGCCTGGACGCGCGAGCGGCTGCGCACGCACGCGATCGATTGCCTCCAGGACCGCCAACTCATCGTCGTCAGCAACCGCGAGCCGTACATGCACCAGTTCCGCGACGGCTCGCCGCACATGATCATCCCGGCCGGCGGACTGGTGACGGCGCTGGACCCCGTTCTCCAGGCCTGCGGTGGATTGTGGATCGCTCATGGCGCCGGCGATGCGGACCGCCAGACCGCCGACGCTTCCGGACGGCTCACGGTGCCGCCGAGCGACGCCCGCTATACCTTGCGCCGCGTCTGGCTCTCTCGCGAGGAGGAACAGGGCTATTACTACGGCCTGTCGAACGAGGGACTGTGGCCGCTTTGCCATTTGGCTCACGAGCGACCCACCTTCCGCGCCGCGGACTGGCGGCACTACTGCGCGTCAACGAGCGATTCGCCGAGGCCGTGCTCGAGGAGATCGGTTCGAGCGGGGCCACGGTGCTGGTTCAGGACTACCAACTTGCGCTGCTTCCTGCGCTGCTGAAGGCGGCGCGGCCGGAAATCCAGGTCGGGATCTTCTGGCACGTTCCCTGGCCGAATCCCGAGGCCTTTCGTATCTGCCCGTGGCGGACCGAGATTCTCCAGGGCATGCTCGGCGCGGAC
>DATMEE010000572.1:0-2177 GCA_035557035.1 Phycisphaerae bacterium | reverse complement strand
CCGCCAATTTTCTCGACGTGGGCGGCAGCGTCACCAAGGAGGGAGCGGTCGAGGCCTTTCGCATCATCCTTGCCGACGACAAGGTGAAGGGCGTGCTAGTAAACATTTTCGGCGGCATCGCCAAGTGCGATGTCATCGCCGATGCACTGATTCACGCCGCCAAGGAGGTGGGCTTCAAGGTGCCGGTGGTGGTGCGGCTCGAGGGCACCAACGTCGACAAGGCCCGCGCCATGCTCAAAGAAGCGGCCATCAAGCAGCTTGTTCCGGCGGCGGACCTGACGGACGCGGCGAAGAAAGTGTGCGCGGCGGTGTAGGTCCATATTCCACTTTTGTGCCGATCCTACAGCCGGGCTTCTGATATAATGAGCGCGGAGGTTTGATTTATGGCCGTCGCTCCTGCTTCCGTACGAACGCCAGAATTTGCTTACATCGGCCTGCGCATGTCTGTCCTATCGTGTCGCGCCGAAATGGTATACCTACGCCTACTGACAAGGCAGACCCGACGCCACGTGACATCGGGCCTGCCGGGTAATCGAAACTGAAACAGTAAATTGGATTAGACGATCAGATCTCCAGAAGCGTGTCCACCACCGGTTGAATATCCCGCCCATCGATCTCGCCATCGACGAACAGATCGAACACGCATGTGAACGGTGCATTGCCGAGCAGCGAATCGACGAAGGCGGCGATACCCGCCACGCTCAGCTCGCATCCATCGAGGCTGCCGTTGAAATTGCAGTCGGTGGAGCCCGCGATTGCGTAATTCACCGTCAGCAAAACATAGGAACTGCTGCCGCATGATCCGCCGGCGTTGACCGCCGAAGTAGCAGTCATCGCCAGGACGGCATTTCCGCCGGGGACCAACGCGTTCCAATCCTCAGAAGAGACGATGACCCGCTGGAAATCGGGATTGCCTGGACAGCGCCCGGCGCTCACTTCGAGGAGCCGGTCGATCGGTGTTCCATTCAAGGTCAAATCCATGTATTCGTTCGCGGCGAGGAAGTCTCCGCGAGCATGAACTCTGATCGTTACGTCGCCTCCGGCTGCTGGCGGTGAGACAAGGGTATGCGCTTGCGGTGAGCCGCTGCCGATCGGCCCGAGCAATGGCGACGCCTCAGCGAATTGCACCTCGTCGATGTCCGCGGCGCCGCTGTCGTCGCAATCGGGGCACGAATAAAGCCGGACATCATCGATGTACCATCCGACAGTGCCGGCGCAGCCGTCTTTGCCGAAATCAAAGCGAAGCTGGACGACATCTCCCACGACAACCAGGCCGGTGAGATTCACGACAGAGGTTCCCCAGTTCTTGCTAAGCCCGGTCCAAGCGCCCTCGCCGGCAAGCGGATTGGTGTTGTCCTGCGCAAGCGTATTGGCACGGCCATTGTGTGCGTTGAAGTCGTAGGCCGTGCGCGGCACGACCGTCCACGGGCCGGAATTGACGCTGAGCTTCAGATTGCCGGCGTCAAAACCGCCTTCCGTTCCGAAAAAGTGAGCGAATGACAGATAGGGGGCATCGCTCCCGGCCGGGATCGGGATCGCGGGGCTGAAGAGCGAGTGCACGGCGGACTCGTCGATCGAACCGCAATTTCCGATGTCGGCGTCGTCGACAAACCAAGCCGTCCCGGGCCGGTTTTTCGGCAGGTCCGCAACCTGCACCCAGTCATAGGGCGTCGGCGGAACGGTGTTGGAAACGGTCCACCCGTTCACGCCGCCTTCGAAATCATCGGAAAAGATCACCGTCGATCCCCCGCACTCGATCGCCGGGGCGCCGTCCAGTCCGGGATCGGTCTCTCCGCACGTTCCTTCGGTGTTTAGTTCGACGGCAAGGAGCGCTTCGTCCAGTTCAACAATGTCGGCTGCGGTAATGGGCGATCCGCTGGGAAGCCCATTCCGCGGATCATTCGGATCGAAGCCGATCAGGTCAGCGCCGGCCTGAAGTAAGGCGTCGTAGCTGTCTGCAAAGTCCGAGGCAGGGGTCAGATAAACAGTCAGGGCGCGATACCAGATGGCGCCCGCTTTGATGGGGCCGATGCCTGTTACAGAAAAGCCATTAAAACTCTTGCCGTCCGTCAACATGGCGAAGGCATGATTGGGAACGCCACTGCCGAAATGCACCCCGCCTGAATCGAAGTGGCATACCTGCAGAGCGCTGTTGGCAAAATCGGGGTGGTTGCGGC
>DATMEE010000571.1:0-5560 GCA_035557035.1 Phycisphaerae bacterium | reverse complement strand
CGGCCACGGTCATGACCTTGGCCATCGGCGGCTTGCGGCGGCGTTCGGATGTGTTCGGCATCGCAGGTCTCCTGAAGGAAAACACGCAAAACCTAACATATACCAAACTTACGAACCGGAGTCAACAAGAGATTCAGGTTTCCATATATGGCCAACGCGAATATCCGTTAGATGCGCAGGACGTTGCCGCCAGGCTCCTGCTCAAGTTCGACGACAGTGATCTTCCTGACGAAGACGATACTTTTGCTGAGGCGCGCATGAGTCAGCGCCGGCGCGAGGCCGCTCAGTTCGGCCTTTCGATCAATCCACCTTCCGAAGCGGATGCCGCGTCGATCATCGAATTTGCCGGGAGAATCCACGATGTGAAGGGATGGTGATCTGCCAGTGCTCTGCGGGCATCAGCCGCTCGTCGGCGGCCGCGCTCTTGTGTCTTGCGGAATGGACCGGTTCAGGCCGGGAACGCGAGTGTGTCGAACATATTCTCACGATTCGTCCCGCCGCTCAGCCGCATCGAGGCCTGGTCAGGCTGGGAGACAGGCTGCTTGGTCGCGAGGGTCGGCTGGTTGCTGCGCTCGATGCATTACGTCCCTGACACCGCGAGATGCATCGGCGGCGCATGTATCGACCCCTGAATCGGCGCAACGTACAATACTTACATGGAACCTACGCAGGAACTCATCGACGAGATTTACCGCGAGCGCGTCCTGCGCGCCCGCGCCACGCCGCCGGAGCAGAAGCTGCTCGACGGCCCGCGCCTCTTCGACCAGGTGTGCCGCAGGATGAAGGATGGTATCCGGATGCAATTCCCGAACGCGGATGAAGACGAGGTGCGGCGGATTCTTCTGGAGCGGCTGGCAATCGCCGAGAGGTTGGAGGGAAACCCGTGCAAACTGACGATCATTCAGTGATGTCCATTCCACACTTGGATGCGGACGACCTCTACGCCGAGAGTGTTCACGAGGCACGGCTGCAACCTTGGTGGGAGAAGTTGTTTGTCGGAATCGACCTCTTCGATCTCGCCTGCGAATTCACAAGAACTGGAATCCGCATGCAACATCCCGATGCCGACGAATCGCGCGTTGCCCAACTGCTTGAGGAACGCCTCGCTATGGCACGGAGGCTGGAGGATGCTGCGTGACCGATAAGGAAGCTGTGATCGCGATTATTCGGGCGCTTGAGAGCGCCTCGATCTCATACATGGTCGTCGGATCACTTTCCAGCAATGTTTACGGCATTCCCCGATCGACGCAGGATGCCGACTTCGTGATCGAACTGGGAAACGTGTCACTTGCGGAGTTTAAGAAGCGTCTGCCGGACGGGCTAGAGATAGATCCACAAATGTCATTCGAGACCGTGACCTGCACGCACCGGTACATCGTCAAATTGAAAGGAAGCCACTTCAAGGTCGAGCTGTTTCTGCTTAGCGACGACGCACACGATCGAGAACGATTTCGCCGCCGCCTACGCCGCGAATCGCTTGGGCAATCGATCTGGCTGCCCACGGCGGAAGATGTGATCATTACCAAACTCCACTGGTCGAAACAGGGGCGGCGAAAAAAAGATATCGATGACGTGCTTAACGTGATTTCCGTGCAGCGCGATCGCATCGACTGGCCGTATGTGCACCGCTGGTGCGACGAGCATGGCACACGAGAGTTGCTGGAGAGCGTGAAGGCGTCTATCCCGCCAATCAGTTGAAGGAATACTTTACTCGCGCGGCAGGCATTCCAGCGTGCCGCTCGCGCTGGTCACGCAGCAGCCCCCGACGCGCACGCGCGATGGCTCGCCGGCCTTCTTCTCCACCACCACCCGCACCAGACCCGCCCGGCCGCCGGCCTTGCCCTGGGCGCACCAGAAATCGGCGCGGCCGTCGATGAGCGGGGCGAGTCCGCAGTTGACCAGGTTCAGCCCGAGCGGGCCGTGGGCGCTTCCGGTGACGGGGTCTTCATCGATGCCGGCCATCGGGGCAAAGAAGCGCGACTGAACGAGCGTCGCGGCCGAGAGCGTCTCTAGTGAGGTGACGAAGCTTCCGCGCAGCCCGCCGGCGCGCTGGGCGTATTCTACAAGGCCGCTCATGGACGGGCGCATTTCCAGCAGCGCGTGTAGCGACTTCACGGCGAACATCACGTCGTCGTCATTTGTGCGGATCGGCTTGAATCGGTCGTCGATCATGTCCATCGTGATGCCGAGATGCTTCAGCAGCGGCGGCAGATTGACCGGCGTGGCTTTCGGTTCGTTGTGCGGCGTGTCCAGCCAGATGATGCGCGGCTGTGCCGGATCAGAGGACGACTCGATGCGCACCGCGAGCACGCCGCTGCGTGTTTCGATGGGAAGAATCGCGCCGGGCTTGCTCAGGTCCCTGGGCAGGCGATCCTCGTCGAGCAGTGCGTGAACGGCGCCCAGCGTCGCGTGGCCGCAGAATTTCACTTCGCAACCGGGCGTGAACCAACGGAAGCGAACGAATGCCTCAGGCCCGCTGGGTTTCAGCACGAAGGTCGTTTCGCTGGCGTTGAATTCGGCGGCGATGAGCTGCATCTGCCGATCGGTGAGGCCGTCAGCATCGAAGACGACGCCGGCGACGTTGCCGGCATAGGCGGACTGGGTGAAGGCGTCGACAAGTTGAAAGTGAAGGTCGTTCTTCATTTGCAGCACCTATTCAAGCGAATCATACTCGGCGTGCAGGGCATTGAAACAGCGTGTGATGTGCCAAATTGTTTAGCCCCGACCTAAAAGGTCCGGGCGAACGTGCGCGAACGGTGTTGTCACTAACGAGCGATTTCGCCACTCGGAGACTAAGAAGCGTTTGCTGCGGCGATGCGTCGTCGCGGATCGGAGGTCGGTCCGCGCGCACCGGGGCCCTGCCGGGCCGCGGCTAAACGATTTGGCGATAACTGTTTCACAGGTTCGCCGGGATGGCGAAGTCTTATTAGACTAGCCCGCATGGAAGTGCCCGGCTCTTCATTTCGTCCTACGCAGCAGCAGCGGAACTGGGCGATGCTCGCGCACTTGTGCGGCCTGGCGTTTTTTATGCCGCCGTTCGGCAATATCGCCGGCCCGCTGCTGATTTGGCAGGTCAAGCGCGTGGAGCTGGGCGAGTTCGTCGGCGCGAGCGCCCGCGAGGCGCTGAACTTTCAGTTTACCTTCGTGGCGCTCGTCTTTCTCTTTGCATCTCTCAATATTCTGCCGCTCCCCGGGATCGGCGGCGTCTCGACGCTGGTCATTCTCGCGATGATTCTGTCGAATGTTTTCTTCTGCGTGATGGCGGCGCTGCGCACCAACCAGGGCGAAATTTACCGCTATCCGTATGCGTTCCGGCCATTTTAGAAGCGGTTTCGGGCATTGAAGGATTCTGTTGAATGGTTTCAGGATTAGACAATGCGGGCCCGTCCGTTGACGCCGCATCCGGCCGCGCGGGCGCCGACGCCCCGAAACTCGGCTGGCGGTTTCCGGGATGCTTCTGGATCGCGAATATTGCCGAGCTATTTGAGCGTGCCGCCTTTTACGGCATGTTCATCGCGCTGGCGATCTACCTGACGCAGGAGGTGAAATTCACCGACGTGGAAACCGGCTGGGTGATCGCGGTTTTCACCTTTCTCCTTTATCTGATGCCGCCTTTCATGGGCGCGCTGGCCGACGCGCTGGGGTTTCGTGCAGCGTTAATGGCGGCGTTTGCCTCCCTGACGGCCGGATATGTCCTGCTGGGGGCGATGCAACACAAATGGTCGGCGTGTCTGGCGCTGGCATTCATCGCGGGCGGCGGGGCGATCGTCAAGCCGGTGATTCTCGGCACGACCGCGAAGTGTTCTGACGAATTGAACCGTGCCCGTGCCTTTTCGATTTTCTATTTCATGGTGAATGTCGGGGCTTTTCTGGGAAAGACGATTGCCGCACCGCTGCGCACGGGTTTCAACTTTCCGGGCATTGGGCATCTCGAATTCGGCCTGGTATACATCAACTATTATGCCGCGGCGATGGCATTCTGCGCTTTGATTCTCGTCGCCATCGCCTATCGCAGTCCCGACACGGCGGGAACCGGCAAGACCATCGGCGAACTGGTTCAGGGCTTTGTTCGCGTGCTGTCAAACGGGCGGTTCATGGCGCTGATTCTGATCGTTGCCGGATTCTGGCTCATCCAGGGACAACTTTACGCTTCAATGCCCAAGTACATGATCCGTCTGCTGGGCGAGAGCGCGAAGCCCGAATGGCTGGCGAATATCAATCCATTCGTGGTCGTGCTGTGCGTGGTGCCTATTACGCATCTCGTGCGAACGTTCAAGCCGCAAAACTCGATCGGCATCGCTCTGACGATCATTCCGCTCTCCGCGATTTGTGTGGCGATCGCTCCGCTGTTGCAGAGCAAAACAGGCGATAGCGTGTCCATTCTCGGGCTCTTCAGCCTGCATCCGATCACGTTGATGGTCATCATCGGCATCGCGCTGCAGGGTTTCGCCGAGTGCTTTCTCTCGCCGAAATTCCTGGAATATGCGTCGCGCCAGGCGCCTCGCGGCGAGGAAGGCCTGTACATGGGTTTTCAGAACCTTTCCGTCGCGCTCTCCTGGTTTGTTGGATTTATTCTGTCGGGCTACCTTCTCGATGCTTTTTGTCCTGATCCGACGAAACTTGAGCAGACGAACCCCGCCGCGTTCGCGCAGTGGAAGGCGGCGATTGAGCGAGGCGGACCGATGCCGGAGGCCTATGCAAGCGCCCACGTCATCTGGTACGTTTTTGCGGCCGTGGGCGTGGCGGCGCTGATGGCGCTGATGATATTTAATCGGGTAACGAGCCGCGCTGATCGAATGCGCGAGACGATTGAGGGATGATGTTTGAAGCAGCATTGCAGGGATGCCTTGTCACAGGCATCGATTGCTTACGCGCGGGAGCGTTGACCGCTTGCTTACGCGCGCGGCTCTGTTGGGCGCGGAACTGATGAATCGAACAACGAATCGAAAACCGCAGGTCGCCATCATGGGCTCCAGCGAGGCCGACGCCGACATGCTCCGCTGCGCTGAGGAAGCCGGCGCGGTGGTCGCGAAAATCGGCGCGGCGCTGGTGACCGGCGGGCGCGGCGGGATCATGGAGGCCGCGTCGAAGGGGTGCGCCGAGGCCGGGGGCGTGGTCATCGCCGTGACACCGGGCGTGGACATGAATGAAGCGAACCGCTGGGCACACCATGTTATTCCGACGGGCCTGGGCTGGGCGCGGAATGTGATCACGGCCATCGCGGGCGACGTCATCGTGGTCATCGGCGGAGCCTCCGGCACGCTGAGCGAAATCGCATTTGCCTGGATGTACAATCGGCCGATTGTGGCGATGTCCGAGTCGGGCGGATGGGCGAAGAAGCTTGCAGGCCAGTCGCTCGATCACCGGCGGGCAGGCGAAGTGGTGGTTAATTGCCGCACCATGAACGATCTCGAAGTCGCGCTGCGTCGAATTCTGGATGAGCCGAATATTTGGGAGCGCCGCGCGGTCAACATCGGCGCATTTGGTTGATCACGCATGACCATGAAACGAATTCCTGCACGTGCGGCGCTCCTGTTTAGCCCAGACCTGAAAGGTCCGG
>DATMEE010000570.1:0-3488 GCA_035557035.1 Phycisphaerae bacterium | reverse complement strand
GGGGTGAGGGGTGTCCCGCTCCCGCAATCCAGACTCCCCAGGAAATTCCCTCCCCCTCTCAAATCTCAAATTCATCCCTTCCCAAATCTCAAATCTTAAATCTTAAATCCACCCTTTCCCTTGGCCCCTCCCCCCGAGCGCATAAAAAAAGCCCCCGTAGAGAGGGCTTGACGGACAAAAAAACCATTTTCCTGTCACACTTCGCCCGCATTCCTCAATAAACCTTAGACTCACCTCACCGCCGTACCCTTCGAGAGAGGAAGCCGCATGTCCCGCGACCCGGATCGCTGGTACTGGACGCTCTATCACGAGCACGAGGAGCGGTTGCTGACGCTCCTCCGAGCCGCCGCCTCCCGCTGGCGACTCACGCCTGAGGAGATCGACGAGCTGGCCCAGCAGATTCGCGTCCGGGCGTGGGAGCGCCGCGACACCTTCGACGAATCCCGCCGCTTTCAACCCTGGCTCGTCGGTATCGCCAAGAACGTCGTCCGCGAACATGTCCGCGCCGCCGGGGTTCATCGCAAGACCGAATTGCGCATCACCCCGGATGAGTTCGATGCCATCTGCGATGCCCACCTGCAAATCGTCCCCGATCACCCCAATGGACTGGCCGAAGCGTTGACCGCCCTTCACGGATGCCTGGCTCATCTCGATGCGAACGACCGCCGGCTGATCAGCCTCAAGTACGAGCAGAACAAGGACTCGCCGCAAATCGGCGCGGCGCTCGCGATGCAGGCGGCCGCCGTGCGCCAGCGCCTCCGCCGGGCGCTGCTGCAACTCCGCGCGTGCATCGCCGGCAAATTGGAAATGGAGCCGAGCCATGGATGAACGCCACGACCATGACATCGATCCCCCCGAGCAGAGTCGCCCCGAATCCGAGGACCCGTTCGATCCGCATCTCTGCGTCATTGAAGGGTTAGTGATGACATACTACGCTGACCCTGCCCGCAGAACCGGGCCATTAACCCTGACCGGCGAGCCTGTCGAACCCCCCGCAAAGCGACGCCTGCTAAACATCAAATGGATGTTCGGACTCTCGGGCCTGGCGCTCGCCGCCTGCATCACCGCCGCAGTGCTGCTCTTTTCAACCTCAGACGCCGCGTTCGCCGACGTCGACGTGATCCGCGGCCTCGCTCGGCAGCCACTCGTTTTTCCCAATTTTGACCCGGCCGTGCGCGCCGACCCCAACGAGTACCAACGCCGGATGGTTGAAATCCACGACCTCAGAATCCGCCGCGACGACGCGGTGCATCGCTTCAAAGTGGGCACGCTGACTCCACGGGGAATCAACGATGATTTGCTTCATGCCTGGTCCGGAGTTTACCGGCGCCTTCGGGATATCGGAGAGTTCGACGAGGCTGGCCGCGAAGCGCGAGCGCTGGTCGCCTTGATCGATCGAAACCCATCGCTCATTCCCTATCGCGCTGTTGCCCTGAACGATGTAGCCCTTGTCGCTTACCACATTCGCGACTTGAATGAAGCGGAGAAGTGGTTCCTTGCGTCAATACAGCAGCGCGAAATAGACCAGCAGACTTTGCGAGCGAAAAACCGGTGGGATGAATTCCATCCCGATGCCCTCCTATTCGCGATACGGGACCTGATCCCAATATGTCTGAATTTGAGCGCTCTCGAACTTGCCCGTGCCGCCGAGACCACTCCACCCGTTAAAACAAAGCCTGGCCCCGCGCCCGTGTCGGCGGCGCGCCAATGGATTGTCCGGGCCGAGGCAGACTTCCGGAAATATCTGTTGGGTGCCTGCGGCCCGAATTCCATTTCGCATTCGCCCAACGCATCGGTCGCAGAGCTGTTTTTCAGCCTTCCTCCAGACTTCCAGTCACCGCCGGAATCGACGACTGACTCCCAAGTTCGCGAGTTTCAAACTCGCTTTCACGGCTTTTCGCCTAACAGCACGCTCAACGTGCTGCTGCGTCGCTTCCAGCTCGCCGCCGCCACGGTGGCGTTGGCCGAAAGCGACACCGCCGCCGCGGCCAAGCTGCTCGCCGATGGCCGGCGCATCCCTTATTGGCCCATTCGCGACGAGAGCCGTCTGGACTTTCATGAACCGCTCCTCGCCGCCCGCATCGCCATCGCCGCCGGCCGATTCGACGAGCCCCTGCAGCACCTCGAAGAAGCCGCCCAACACACCGGCCCGCCTGTGGTGTCCAACGACGTCGCCAACGCCCGCCCAATCCCCCCCGCGCGCGTAGCCGAACTGGCCGCCCTCCGCGGCGCGTGCTTGTTGGCAAAAGACGAAAACGACCCCGAAGGCCGGCGACTGGTGAAGGAATCCCTCGAAGCCTGGACCGCGCTTTCCAAAAACCTGACTGGCAAGAACCGTAGCGAGTTCGAAAAGCAATTCGAAAACTGGGAGGACCTAATCAGATGACGCATAATCCTATGCAATCATTCGTGTATCTGGTATCGATTCTAGTCACCGTCGCCGCTCATGCCCAGGTTGAACCCCTAGAAGCCAACGGTATTCCAGCCGGTCACTTCCTCATTGAGGGTGACATAATCGTGCCCGAAGAACATCTCCTACCTCGCGGGACCTTCGCCGCCAACTTTTGGCCTAGTGGCATCGTTCCTTACGTGTTTGATGCGAACGTCTCTTCAACGAATCAGACGCTCATGCTCGATGCCATGGCTGCTTGGGAGGAGGTCGCTGTAATTGACTTCCGGCCTCGCCTCGGAGACCCGAATTATCTATACATCCGAGCTTCTTCTCAAAACAGCTCCTTTGTAGGCATGAAAGGTGGCTCTCAGGTTGTCAATATATTCAACTGGAATTTCAAGTTTATCATGGCGCACGAGCTCGCTCACGCCCTTGGGCTCTGGCATGAACATTCTCGAGCAGACCGCGATCAGTTTGTCCAAATAAACTATGCCAATATTTGTCAGAACTGTTGCAATGGCGACTCGTGCGATCATAACTTCAATATCCGACCTGGTGGCGGCGGCGAGTTCGGCTCGTATGATTTCGACTCCCTGATGCACTACGGACAATTCGACTTCTCGGAAACCGGCTCGCCCACTATTACGGTACTTCCTCCGAACGAATCCTGGCAAGGAGCCATAGGTCAGCGTGACCACATTAGTGATGGCGACATCGGCACAATGGCATTTCTTTATGGCGGGTGCGCATCATCGACAACACTACCAGTTAACCAGAGCCCATTGAATGGTTCTATCAACCAGTCCGCCGGCGCACCACTTGTGTGGAATATGGTCGCTGATGCGACCGGGTATGATGTATATTGGGGGACGACTAACCCCCCAACCACCAGAATCTATTACAATATTGATCGTACAGATGTCTATCCTCCCGGACAGCCTGGCACTACCTATTATTGGTTCCTGAATCTCTAGCTGTCTCCGGTCACTAACTGCTTGTATGTCACGGCTTTGTCGCACACGGCTGCAATGAGAAGTCGGTCGAAGAGGGCGGCCTCGGTCCAGCGGCGGTTGGCCCGGTAGCCGAACTCGGCGAG
>DATMEE010000569.1:0-8221 GCA_035557035.1 Phycisphaerae bacterium | reverse complement strand
GGTTCGGGTCCTTTCCGGGCACGGTCTTCGATTTCCTGAAGCATGTCCATGACGCGGGCCATGGCGGCGTTGTCGTTCATTCCCCGGTTGCCGATTGGCGTGGGCGGCAATGTGGCATCCGACACAGTATCACCTCCGTTTGAGTACATGGGTGCTCGCAGCGCTCATTTTATCCAGACGCCGGCGCGGAACAACGAAAATCGGAAGAAATGCTCGCCAACGCGCGCCTGATGTCTCTCAAAAAAAAATAAAAAAGTCCGTGCGCGGCGCGCGCCAAATGCGATATTTACTTGAGTGAAATTCCGCTAGGCCTGACGACGCGCGTGTTGCGCTTGTGAGTCGCCGGCTGCATCGATCGGCCGCCATCGCCGGCTTTCCCGTGTTGGACCGCGAGTCCCGCCGGGCCGCATCGTCGTTGGAATCGTTCCGGGAAACCCCACAATCCAGGAGACGAAAAATGAAATCCGGATGGATGACCGTTGGATTCTGCGCGCTCGCTTTCTCGATCGCGGCCTCGCCCGCCCATGCGGCGCCCGAGGATCGGACCATCAGCTACACCATTTACAACGATCCCGAGCATCCGCAACTGGGCATCCGGTACCACATCGAACTCGGCCTTGCGTTTGCGGCCACGTCGGGAAATCGAAACGGATGGGAAATCGAACGCGTCAGGATCGCCCGAATGAGAACGGACGGGACGCTGGATGAGGTGTGGACCGACCTGCTGCCGGAAGTGATGACGGCGGATGGCCTGTGGTGGACGACCCACGTCAATTCGGAATTGCCGCTCGCGAAGGAATTCACCGCGCCGCCGCTTCTGGCCGGTTTCGCCTCGGCCGCGACGAGCGGAAGAGCGGCGATGGAGTATTCGCTGAACGGGACGGTTTGCACGAGCGATTGCAAGACGGCCGCATTAACGGTGCCGGCGATCGTAGGCTTGCGACTTCAGGAAGTGGATGACGATTATCCCGATTTCGATGAAGGAGAAGAGCCAGTTGGTACCGATGATGATGTTGATGAATGACTGGGCTTGGAAGCTGCGCGGTTTACCAGTCGTGCCTCGATGAAACCAAAGAGCCTGTCAATGTCCGAGTGGAGTGATTTGGCGTCACGTTCTAGTCCGTGGTGGGGTCGTTCCGTTTCCAATACGTCAAGTAATTCCTTGGCTTCGTAAAGCAAGGCAATTGCGGATACATCATCTTGCACAAGCTTCCGTCGGCTCAAGCACCTTGCCTGGTGATGGCGGCAACGTACTGTATCGAGCAGGTCGTCGGTTGCTACTGGAGCAAGTAGTAAGATTTGTGTCGAGATTCTTTGACTTTCCTGATACATGATCAAGGCTTCATCGTGACAATTGAGGTCGAGAAGGCAGTCGCCGATCCAACGAAGCGAAAGCGCGAGATCTCGCATCACCATAGTGTTCTCGGGCTGCTCCGAAAGCAACTCGATGCCAATGTCACGGGCTACTTCAAACTCTGCCAAGGCAAGTTTATTGTCTCCGGACAACTTTGCACGGAGCCCATCGAGCAGATGTAGCGCTCTTTGCTTCCGTTTCCAATATGAGTTATCCAAACGAGTGGTCAGCGCTCGTTTCAACGCGGCTGCCGCCGCATCGCGCAGCTCGTTTGCGCGATCGAAATCACCCTCGCGATACAGCATCCAAGCCGTTCGATAGCACGCATCGAAGCGAGCGGCGAGCAGCGTCGGGTCGTGAAGATCGGTGATCTCGCTGATGTCGATCGACGCCTTGAACAACTCGATGGCGTCGTCGCGCCGGCCCAGATCGCGGGCCGAACTCCCCAGCGCGTTGTAGGCGACAGCATCCAGCCCCGACTGGGCGATGTGCGCGACCCGCTCCGCTCGGTGCCACATCGAAATCGAAAAGGCCAGAGAAGCGCCCAGAACCAGGGCACACAAGCCGGCAACGATTGCCTGCTTTCGATATCGGCGAAGCGTCTTTCGAAGGTTGTACCAGTAGTCGTCGGACTTTGCCTCGATCGCTTCGCCATGAATGTAGCGCTGAAGGTCGTCGGCGAATTCGAACATTGTCTGGTAGCGGCGATTGCGGTCCTTCGCCATCGCCCGAAGAATGATCTTTTCCAGGTCGTCGCTGATCTCCCCGGACGGGACGATGGACTCGGCGTGTCGAGAGGCCCGTTGCATCTTGCGGGGCCGGATCGGCTCCGTCCGAAGGATGTGCTCGCGGGTCACAAAGGGGGAGTCCGACATCGGATACGGATAACCGCCGGTCAGGAGCTGATACAAGACGAGTCCCAGGGCGTAAACATCGCTCCGCACGTCAGCCCGCGCGCCGGAGTCGGCGACCTGCTCGGGGCTCAAGTATGGTAGTGTTCCGACTAGCTGCCCCTCGAGCGACACTCCTGTGTTTGCCTGGTCGACTTCTTTGGCCAGGCCGAAATCCACGACGTGAGGAACGCCCCCCGGGTCGACGAGAATATTGGACGGTTTGAGATCGCGGTGGATCACTCCCTGTTGATGTGCATAACCGACCGCGCGGGCAACGTGGCCGATTAGCCTGACCACCCGCTGAACGTCGGGCCGATTCAAAAGCACGTAATCATCAATTGGTTCTCCGTCCGAAATACACTCCATCGAGAACCAATAGTGACCGCGAAGAACGCCGCTTTCATATATTCGGGCAATATTCGGGTGGTCGAGCTGTGAAACAAGATTGATTTCGCGGACAAAGCGCATTCGTTGTGATGAACTGGCGAGTGGCCCCTCTCGTAAGAGTTTAACCGCGACAACTCTGCGCGTTGATTCTTGAACCGCCTTATAGACAACGGCTTGTCCGCCACGGCCAAGCAATTGGATGAATCGATATTCCGGGATTTGGTGCTCGAGAAACTCAACCTCGGCATCGCTAAATGCGTGATCGGAATCGGAGTCCGTGAAGGAAGTCTTGGTCGCAGCCAGCCGCTGCGCGCGGCGGATCGCGGCTGCGGTCTGCGCCTCCTTCCAGGTTTGGGAGGAGAGATTCGGAAACGCATCGCGAATGAGAGCTTCGTCCAGATAATCCAGAGGGCAAATGCGCAGAATCTCATCTATCAAGTCGTCGCGCGACTCGCGCTCTCGCCAACCAGCATCGGTCCATTGACGAACCATGAATCGCGACCGCTCAGCCCGAAGAGCTGCACTTTTTTGTATCTCGCAGGATATGAGTAAGTTGGATCATTCCTCGATAAAGAATTCCGCGCACGGCGTCGGGCGTTTTGTCCAATTGCTCTGCAATTTTCTGCCGGTCTAGTCCATCGATATGGTGCATCCAGATGGCGCGACGGCTGATCTCGGGCAGGCGCTCGATAGCCAGCCGCACTTCATTCGCGACTTCGTTGTTCGACGCCTGGCTGCTGGGTGTCCGGCCGGGTGCGGCAATTCGATCAAATAGATTCACCAATGACGAGGTTACGTCACGAAGGATCACTTCGCGATTCGCGCTACGCTTCCTGCTCATATGGAATCGTATCGCGCTGACAAGCCGACGATTGGCCACTCGCAAGAGCCAATTCATGACCTCGTCACTTGGTAACTTTGTGAGAAGATCCGCGGATTTGAAAGCAGCGACCCAGACCTCCTGTAAAATCTCATCCGCGAGGATCCTGCGGCTTGCTGTTTCTGGAATGCGTGTTTCAAGATATTTGCGCAACGCCCCGGATGCCTGTCGCAAAAGGAACTTCAAGTCATGCTCTGTGACAGAAGAGGACGGCGGGATGCTTACGCGAGGGCCGACAGTGCCCTTGAAATAGGTATCGGTCATGTTTGCAGTGCCCTTTTTGATCCCAGCTCATCGGTGCGAGAGTTGACGCGAATTATAACTCAATCGCGTTCAACTCCAAAGTGTTTGGTCTTTACCCTACGTGTTAGCTAGGGGCGACGGGGCACACCGCTTCGCGCCCCCTTCGGTGCGAATCCAATCCTTGCCTTGATATTGGCGGAAGCGATGCGGGACGCGTAGGTAATTGTCCTTCGACCGATGCTACACGGTTTCGGCCGTCACGTGAGGGATGGAGGTGACGCATCCCGATGAGGTTCGGCCTCTCAATATTTACGGAAGCTGCATTTCTGACTTAGTAAAGAGATGCTCTATCGCTGGGATTTGTTCAGCAAAACGCTAAGCCGTTGCTCTGAAAGTAATTGTGCAAACACACCCGAAGGGTGTAGAGGAGCTATCCGGCTGCGGAGCCCGTTACCCCGAGGCCTCGGCCAGCCAATCCTTCAGATGGTTCGCGAGCAGATCGGGCTTTCGCTCCGCGAGAATCTTCGCCGCGATGGCGTCGCGGACCTTCAGGTTCTTCATCGCCGTTTCCACTCGTTTCCAGAGCTGCTCACGCTTTTTATCTGTTTCCGCCAGGTACAACTCACTGACCAGCTCGGACAGCTTGCCCAGCATGATCCCATCGCGGTTTTCATAATACCGGTCGATGATTTTTCGTTGATGCGGTGTGTGGTCGGCCATGTTTCACTTTCCATCAAATTACATCGGGGAGATGCCGAAGAATCCGGGCGAGCACCGACCGCAATGCTCAATAGCGGTCCGGCGGGGCGCTGTTTATCCGCGATATTGCGTCGGCTGCCGGCGGCGCTGCGGCGGCGCCGCCGCCCCTTCCAGCCGGGCGAAGATCATGCGCCCCGCCGATGTTTGCAGCACGCTGCTGACATCGACATTGACGGTCTCGCCGATGCGCTCACGGCCGCCTTCCACGACGATCATGGTGCCGTCGTCGAGGTAGCCGATGCCCTGCCCGGCCTCTTCGCCGGGCTTGATGATTTTCACGTGCATCGCCTCGCCCGGCAGGGCGATCGGCTTCATTGCGTTGGCAAGGTCATTGATGTTGATGATGTCGATGTTCCGCAGCTTGCCGATCTTGTTGAGATTGTAATCGTTCGTCGCGACCCGGCCGTTGAGCTGCTGGGCCAGGGCCAACAGCTTGAGATCGACCGTTTCGCCGGCCTCCGCCTTGGAAAGGGTCGCGTCCATGATCTCGATGTCCACGTGCTCTTTCGTCTGCAGCTTGTTCAACACGTCGAGGCCCCGGCGACCACGGACGCGCTTCAGCTTGTCGTTCGAATCCGCGACGGCCTGCAACTCGTGCAGCACGAAGCGCGGCACGATGAGCTTCGTGTCGATCACGCCGGTGTCGCAGATTTCGGCGATGCGGCCGTCGATAATGACCGAGGTGTCGAGAATGATCGGGCGCCCCCCCTTGACCTGACGGGCGAACTCGACGTATGGAATGACGAACCGGATGTCGTCCTTCGTCTGCAGCACGAAACTCACGCAGTAGTAACAGCAAATGATGCCAATAAGAACCTTTGTGATAACGACCTGCGGCGGATCCACCCCATCGACCGGGCGGAATTCGCCCGGCATGAACGCGGAAATCAGCAGGTCCAAAACGATCGTTAGGCCGTAGGTAATCAGCAGGCCGACGATCAGGCCGAAGAAAACCCCGGAAAGGGCCTGAAGGCTCTTCTTCGGAATCAGGATTTCCACCGCCACCACGGCCGTCGCAAGAATGAATGAGCCGACGAGCAGAACCCAACGGCTCTCGGCCATCAGACTGCCCTTTTCGACGTAGCTCATTCCCACCGCCAGGACGGCGAGGATGAGGAAGAGTCTGAGGAAGTGCTGTAGCATGAGGCAGGCTCCTGATAAATTGGATCGTATGAATTGAGCCAAAAAATGGCGAATCGCCACGGCTGTTTACGAGCATCCGGCGCGACTCGACGTATACTGTTAGCTATGCAGTATATCGGCCCGTAAAAGGTCTCGCATGGGGGGCAAATCCGTGGGGGACATGTATTTACACTCAAGATTGAGGCGAAGTCTGTTGTCTCTCTGGCTCGGTGGCGTGGCGATCTCCGCGACGCATGGAATCGGCGCGCGCGTGCCGCCGGCAATGGCGCAGGCCCGCCCCCCCGCAATTGAGACATCGCCGGTGAAGCGATTGCGGGCCAAAATCCTTGCGCAGATTCAAGCCGGGCACATCGACGCCGCGTTGGCGGCGGCGCAGCAGTCGCTGGCGGATAATCCCGGCGATCGCGAGGTACTTCGCGAATTCGTGCTCCTGCACCGCTCGCTGGCCCGGCAGCTCGTCACCGAGGAACGATATGCACTGGCTGACACCGTGCTCGACGCCCTTCTGCGCGCGGACTCCGAGGATGCCGCCGCGTTGATTCTGCGACGGAGGATCCGGCAATCCCGCGCAAGCGTTCGGCGGCGAATCGCGCAGGCCCGCGAATGGATTGAACTCGAGTGGTTTGAGCCGGCCGGCGTCGCGTTTCGCCAGGCGATCGCGCTGCGGCCGGAGCATCGCAAAACATGGGTCACGGCGTATCGCAGCGCGTCGATCGGGGCCGGCGACGACAACTACATCACCAAAAATTTTCACGAGGCGTTTTATCATTATGACGCCGCGCTTGCACTCGGCGACGAGCTGGGAATCCCCCCCGCCGCCTCGCTGATGGATCGGTGGCTGCAATGCCTCACCCATGCGATGACGCGCGATGCCGCACGCACGGCATATCCTCCGGAGTATTGGAGGCTCGCCCTCGGCCGCGCCGCGGCGATTGCGGTGGATCGTCACGATGGATCGCTGGTGTCCATGCTGAAAGGCCTCGCGTATGAGAATCTCGAAGACCCTGCCCGTGCCCGAAAAGAGTACGCTCGATTTCTAAACCACCCCGGCGGCGAGGTCGTCGAGCTTCGCGACCTGCACGGCCGCGCCGTGCGTGCCCTGCGATCGCGGTACGACACCGCGCTTTGTGATCGCAGAAAGGGCTTCTGGCTTCATTCTGAAAAGAGCGATCCAGGGTCGCTCGCGTCCCCGCGGTTTCGCATTCATCATCGCAACTCCGATGCCGCCGCCCTGCTCGCCCGCGCGGCCGATTTTCACTTCGATCGCATCGCCACGGCACTGGCACTGGAAACGGGTCGAATTCCGTGGCTGGTCGCCTGCGACGTGCATTTGCATCGCGACGCCGACGCTTTTCGGCGCGTCACCCGCCAGGGTCGGGCCGTGCAGGCCCAGAGCATCATCAACTCGCGCGGCGGCGTTTTGGAGAGCCACGCAATTCATCTTTTCCAGACCGATCCCATGCTGCTCTCCGCATCGCTGCCTCACGAGCTAGCCCACCTCATGATCGCCGCGGCCACCGAATACAAGCCGCTGCCCGGGGCACTGCGCGAGGGCATGGCCATCGCGATCGAACCCCGGTGCCGCCGTCGGCAATTCGTGCGGCTGTTTCGTGAGCTTTCCGCGCCGCGGGACTTGGGTCGCCTCCTGCAATTGGCGGATGCGCATCCGCTGGAGCCCGCTTTCTATTCCGAGGCGTTCCGGCTGGTGAGTGTGCTGCAAACGCACAAAGGACTGGGCGGTTTGCTTCGATTGGCCGGAACTGACTGCGCGCCGGGAACACTGGTACAGCCCTTCGGATTTGAATCCACCGCAGCGCTCGAAAGCGCTTATCTCGCCGTGGAGCAACGAGTTAAATCAGGTCGCTGAGCCGATTTCGAGCACCTTCCTGAATAATGCGTCCCTTTTTTTCCGTCGACACCTCGCTCCCAGGGCTTGGCAGGCACCCGGTTCTGCCGTTATATTTTGGGGTTTAACCTCGTGACTTTTACGAAGGAGAATTGAGCATGTTTGGACTTCCCGGAATTGGCGGCATGGGCGGACCTCTGGGGCTGCTCCCGGTCTACGGCGTACTTTTCATGATCAACCTCGTCTTGCAACTCTTCAGCGGCAACCTCGACGGGCTTTTCAACCCACCGGACGATTTGAACTGACAAGCCTCCGGCTCGGCCAGCTTTTGTGCGGTCGGTTGAAGGCGGGGGAATTCGTGAGCAACTTCGCGCCCGGTGTCGCAAGACGCCGGGCGTTTCGCTTTGGCGTCAACCATCCCCGGTCCACCATTTCAGAACACCGGCGACTTTCGAGGTGTTTGTTTGCCGAAAGCAAGCGGAGCGGGCAAAGGCCGGCTCCGCTGGATCAAAAAGTAAATCGTTCAGAGCATAATCTCAGTTCACGTTCGGACCGACCACCCTCAATTCACTCCTGGCCAGAGTACCGAATATTCGTAGAGTCTGTCTGTCGAACCGGCCCGCGGCTCGAGGATCAGCCCCTCGATGCTGAACTGTGAGAGTAGGTGGCCAAACCGTGCGTTGGACGTTGGCGAGGTGGGCTGCAGTTCGTGGCTC
>DATMEE010000568.1:0-4324 GCA_035557035.1 Phycisphaerae bacterium | reverse complement strand
GAGCAGCCGCGCGGCGAGCGCCCGGGCGTGTGGCGGAATCGGTAGACGCTGGGGATTTAAAATCCCCTGTCCGTAAGGACGTGCGGGTTCGAGTCCCGCCATGCCCAATCCCAGCTGTTATCACCGCTGTGTCCGTTTTGGTTCTGGCGATAACCACCGCTCGTCCTTGTCGAGCCCGCACCGGTGCTTATACTTGTGATATGAATACCGATGACCTTCGTGAGATTCTCGACCGTGAGCCTTTCGAGCCTTTCCGGCTCGTGACCTCCAGCGGCGAGTCTTATGAGGTTCGGGATCCACACGCCGTCGCTATCATGCAAAGTCGGCTATTTGTCGCGCTTCCCACCGATCGATGGGTGATTTTGCCATACTTGCATATCAATGCGGTCGAGAATCTCTCCAACGGCCATCCGCGTCGTCGGCGAAAACGCTAAATGCGCGAGCAATGGGAACGCATATCACCCATACGTTAGAAACGTGCCTTTACGCGCACGACTTGGCTCAAGCGAGCGAATTCTACACGTACGTACTTGGCCTTCGCGAAGTCTCGTCCATGGGGACGCGCGGGCGCGTGTTCCGCGTGAATCCCCAGCAGGTGCTGATCATCTTCGATGCGTCCCAAACGAAGCTGCCCAACGAACTCGTGCCATCGCATGGCACCGATGGCGAGGGCCATGCAGCCTTCGCGATACCGCCCGACCAGCTTGAAGATTGGCGTAAGCGATTGGCGGACCACGGCGTCGAGATCGAGCGCGAAGTCGGGTGGGAGACCGGCGCGCGCTCGATTTATTTCCGGGACCCGGCAGGAAACTCGATCGAACTCGCAGCCGGGGAAATCTGGCCCGCGTGACGGTCGGATCGAGTCATGCGTCCCGTCTCCAATTTTCCACAGACTTCTTTTCAGATTCCTTCCCCGGTCAGGCCACTTCCTTGTATCGTGAGTGTGTCACAACCGCGGGCAGGCGTCCCGCGAAGACGGGGCAATCGCTCTATGGAGATCGTCGATGCGTATCGATTTTAGACAATTCGCTAGACAGTATGTCATGGGGGCGCTCGCCGCCTCTGCTGTATTCGCCTTCGCGGGATGCGACACCGTTTCCCCCACCCTGGCCGGACCGAATCTATTCCCGCGGCAGATCAATCTGCCCGGCGGCGACGTCGAAGTCGCCTCCCAGCTCATCGAAAACTTCACCGTCGTTTCGGTGTTCCTCAACAACACCGGCCCGTACAACTTCATCCTCGACACCGGCGCCGGCTCCGCCGTCGTCTCTCCGCGCATCGCGGCGCTGTTTCCGCAGAGCGTGTTCGGAGAAACGCTCGTCAATCAGTCCTTGACAACGCAGTATTTTCACGTCGAGAGCCTCAATATGGACACGATCACATTCGAGAACTTCGATGCCGTTGTCATCGACCTGGATGCCTTTCTTCAGGGAACGCAGCTCGACGGCATCGTCGGCCTTCCGCTCTTCTCGCAACTTGCTCTCACGCTTGACTATCCCCGGTCCGCCGTGCGGGTTCGCACTGGAGTCCTCCCCCCGCCCGACAACTGCGAGACCTTGTCGCTGTCGGTTCGCGAGGACGGCCTGCTGACTGTTCCGGTCACCGTCGCCGGAACAACGGTCCAGGCCCTGGTCGACTCCGGCAATAACGGATTCATGCTCCTGCCCGATACTTTCCTCAATTTGAGCTTCATCGGGCCGACCACGACGGCCACAAGGCTCGCGGTCCAGGGCACGTACCAGGTGACGCAGGGGTGCCTGGCCGATGGCAGCGTGAGCGTCGGCTGCGTCTCCTACGCCGGGGCCTGCGTAGACGTGGGCGATCCGGAGGCAAACCTGGGCGCGGAAGGCCTGAGGCCCTTCAGCGTCACCATCGATCAACCGTCGAAGCTGATCCACTTGGGGCAGTAAGCAGAAAACGACGAGGTCTCACGGCGCCGTTTGGGCGGCCGGCCGCGTCGTGACGTTGAAGGTCAGCGCGCCCGAGAACTTGCCTTTGAAAATCTCAACGCCGTTCAGCAGAACCGTGATTTCGTCGCCGGGCTTCAGCGGCTCGCGATCGGAAACCAGGGCCCACGAATGAACGCCCTCCGTTTGTAACTCAACAGTGCCGTCGTCGCGACGCTCGCCGTGCAGCCGCGCGATCTTGGCGCCGCGCTCGGCGCGGGCCGACATCCACCACACCCGCGCCAGCGGCGTCATCATGCGATAGTCGATCACGCGCGGCGGCGGCGGCCGGCGCTGCTCGAGCAGCCATCGCCACAACGCCTTGCTTGAATACACCTTGTCCCAGATCTTGTGCCCCGTCTTCGGGTATTCCGTGTACTTCGGATCGGCGCCCAGTTCTTTCAGCGTGCGAACGGCGTCGCGCGAGCCGGCCACCGGCACGTTCTTGTCCATCTCGCCGTGAAAGGCCCACACCGGCAGCGATTTGATGTTGGCGAGAAAGTCATCCGGGGCGTCGCCGCAGAGCGGCACGATCGCCGCAAACACGTCCGGCTGCACGATCGACAGCTCCCACGTCCCGTACCCTCCCATGGAGAATCCGGTCAGATAAACCCTGTCTCGGTCCGTTCGATATTCTCGAAGCGTCGCCTCCAATGCCGAAAACGCGGCCGCGCCGTTGGCCCCGCGAAACCACATGCTCCGCGCCTGCGGCATCACGACGATGAACGGAAATTCATCAATGTTGCGGAGGATGTGCCTGGGAAGACCGACCCCCGTCTGCGCCCGATTCTCCGTCCCGATCTCGCCGCTGCCGTGCAGGCACAAAATCACCGGCCACTTGTGGTCGGCATTGTCCTCGTATTGCGGGGGCAGATAAACGAGGTACTTCCATTCGCTCTTGTCGGCGAGCGTGAGCTGCGCTTCGACGAACTCTTTCGGAAGACCGGACGTCGAACGGCGCAGGGTGCTGGTCGGCGGAGCACCGGCAAACGTCGCGCTACGTACACTTCCCGGCTCGCACGCAACAAGCGGCGCCGCTATGCCAATAGAAGCCGTGACTGCCAGGGCCAAGAAGATGTTGCCGTTGAAACAGATGTTCGTGGTCACTTGAGTCGCGAAACTCCCTTCGCGAGGAGACTATAGCCGATTTCAACGCCGGCGCGTTTCTCGGGAATAGGCACGCGAGAGTCCGGTACTACGAGGACCGTACCACCTTGAGATTGATCAGAACAAAAGCGGCGTTTGCCAACGTCGGGTCACGAGGCGGAAACGATGGTGATGGTACCTGCGCCCGGAGTCGCGTCGAGCGGGTTGGCGTGCGGCGTGCCGGCGCCGGTGATGTCAATCGTGATCTGATCTTCGCACTCGAAGTGCGTGGATTGAATAATTAACCGTTCCCCCATCGCTCCGATGGTTCCGCCGTCGAACCCGCCCGTTCCAGTGCCGTCGCCAGTCAGGACAATCGGTGCCGTCGCGGCCCCGTCGGCCAGCGCCGCCCGGGTCGTGGCAGCGACGAGAATCTCGGTGTCGCAGAACACCTGGCCGTCGGTGGTTGCAAGCGGCGCAAGCGTCACGGCATCGCTGTCCTCTCCCTCCGCAAGGAAGTCGAACGTCACCCGTATGAAATCCGCGGTGTGATTCACGATGGTCACCGACACCAACTCCGGTTCGGACGTGTTGTCATTCTCGTTGTTGTTTTCGTTCGAATTCGTATTTTCGTTTGCGTTATCGTTTCCGTTCGCGTTGTTGTTCTCATTGGTGTTTGAGTTGGTGTTCGCGTTGGCATTCTCATTGGAATTTGCATTTTCGTTTGCATTCGTGTCGAAATCGAGTCCGCGGTCGGGAATCACCTCGCCGGATCCGTACCGCTCGACAATCGCAATCGGCGTCGCGCCGGTGTCGCTCTCGTCGTCCTCGATGCGGACCAGGATCGTTTCGCCGCAATCGTAGTGACTGCCCCGCAGCAGGTAGCGCTGGCCCTCCTCGCCGATGCTGCCTCCATCGAAGCCCGACGTCCCGGTGCCTTCTCCCGTCAGAATCACCGACTTCGAGGCCGCCGCAGCCTTGGTTCGCGCGGCCGGCTCGGTCGTGGTCGTGTCAGCTTCGACCTGCGTTTTCATAAAAAAGGCGCCCGCGGCATTCGCCGGGTCGCACGCCAGCGAACCCATCGACATCGAATTGGGGCCGACGCTGATCGACTTGATGAGTAATGCCGACGCGCTGTCATCGCCCGGCTGCCCGGAATACACATTGACGATGAACACGCTGGGCGTGGCGTGTTCAAGGCGGATGGCCAGCGCATTTGACGGAGGCGTGATCGTCTGATCGCACGTCGATTCGCTCCCGAGCATCAGCCCGGCCAGCATGACCAGCGCACA
>DATMEE010000567.1:0-3001 GCA_035557035.1 Phycisphaerae bacterium | reverse complement strand
GGCGCGGCTCTGATTGCGTCGCGAAAGCCCCACCCACGCGCAGGAACCCGAATGCACGACAGAGTGCCATGACGATAACAGGCTGAACGATTGCGACGATGACAATCCAATACAACGGAAAATACGATACGGTCATCCCCCACAACACAAACACGGCTTGCAGCAAATAACACAGCCCCACCGTCTGCTTCACCGAGAAACCGCGGTCCCGAAGTTGATCGTAAAAATGACTGCGATCCCCCACAAACAGCGGTCGCTTATTGAGCCACCTGCGCAGAATCGCCAAAGCCGTGTCGAAAATCGGAAAACCGAACACCATCGTTCCCGCGATCAACCCCCGCCATCCGGCGTACTGACCGAACAGGATCAACACCGCCGCCACGTTGAACCCCAGCAGCAGCGACCCGCTGTCACCCATGAACATCGACGCGGGATTGAAGTTGAAGAACAGAAACGCCGCACAGACGCCGATGAGAATACCCGAAAGCGTGACGATGAGCGCTGCTCCGGCCGCGCCAATTCCCGCCCGCGCCGCCAGCGACGACGTAAGCGCGACGAATCCCGCCCCGGCGATGGCCACGACGCCGGCACAAAGACCATCCATTCCATCGACGAGATTGGTCGCGTTCGACGCGGCCGCGATGAGGAACGCGGCCATGACCAGCGACCCTGCCGTGATTGCCCACGCTGTGGCATTCAGCCAGGATGGCTCGACCAAGCCCTCGACCAGCTTCGCGGCGAGACCTGATCCAATTCCCCCCAACAGCAGCAATCCAGCGACGGCGGCCTGAATCATGAGACGCAGAATGGGCCGAATGTGCCGGCGGTCGTCAATCAGCCCCGTGACCATCATCACCGTGCCGCCCGCGACGATCCATGCAAAAAGATGGATGCCCGACGTGTCCGCTCCGGTTCGATACCAAGCGGTGAATTCCTGCAAGCCCATGACGACGAACGCCGCCGCCCACCCGGCGTAAATTGCCAGCCCGCCCAAGTAGGGAATCGGCCGTTCGTGTGGCTTCAGGGAGCCGTCTGGCCGATCGTGAAAATCAAGTTTGACCGCAAGGCGACGAACGACCGGCCCGACGAGAAGCACAACGACGAACGCTACGACCAACGGCCAGATCGCGGCGTGGATCAGTTCAGGCACGGTAGAAAATCCTGGTGTGGCACCGGCTGATAGCCAGTGCGGCACTCGCTATTAGCCAGTGCCAGGCGACTATCGCTGCTCACCGTAAAATGACCGAATCGTCTCGACGATCCGCTCCTGCTGCGCCGGCTTCAGCTCCGGATAGACCGGTATCGCCAACACTTCGTCCGCGGCTTTTTCGCAGTTCGGCAGATCGCCCCGCTTTCCGCCCAGGTAGGCGAAGCACTCCTGCATATGCAGCGGCACCGGATAGTACACTTCGCTGCCGATGCCTTCCTCGGTCAAGTGCTTGCGCAGCGCGTCGCGCTTCGGCACGCGAATGACGTACTGGTTGTAGATCGAGTCGTTGCCGTCCAGAATCTTCGGCGTCTTGACGCTGCTGCCCTTGAACAGCTCGTCGTATCGCCGGGCATTGGCTCGCCGCGCGTCCGACCATCCGTCAAGGTGCGGCAGCTTCACCCGCACGATGGCCGCCTGCAACGCATCCAGCCGGAAATTCCCGCCCACGAACTTGTGATAGTACTTCGGCTCGGCCCCGTGGTTCCGCATCAGCCGGCAGCCCTTGGCCAGCGCGTCGTCGTTCGTCACGATCATGCCGCCGTCGCCGAAGCAGCCCAGGTTCTTGCTCGGGAAAAATGAGAGCGTGCCCAGATCGCCCATGCTGCACGACTTCTTGCCGCGGTGCGACGAGCCGATGCTCTGCGCCGCATCCTCCATCACCGCGATCCCGCGCGACTTGGCCAGCTTCATGATCCCCGTCATGTCGGCGCACTGGCCGAACAGATGGACCGGAATGATCAGCTTCGTCTTCGGCGTAATGTGCTGCTCGATCAATTCCGCATTCGTGTTGAACGTCTCCGGGTCGCAATCGACGAACACCGGCCTGGCGTGCAGACGCGCCACACAACCGCCAGTGGCGAAAAATGTAAAACTAGGCGCGATCACTTCGTCGCCATGGCCGATGTTCATCGCCATCATCGCGCAGAGCAGGGCGTCGGTCCCCGAGGTCATGCCGATGCCGTGCGTGCAGCCGCTGTAGGCCGCGACCTCGCGCTCGCAGGCCTCGACCTCCGGCCCCATGATGAAGTGCTGCGACTCGCAGACCCGGTCGATGGCCTCGCGGATTTCACCGCGATTGGCGTCGTACTGGCCCTTCAAGTCGAGCAGGGGAATCGCTTCTTTCTTAGTCGCACTAATCGTCTGTGCCATTACTCCTCCGCGTGCATCTCATCCAAAGTTGTTTGCCTGCAATAGAGGTCGAGTCAATCAAGGCCAACAGGGTAAACCCCTGCGGGCGCAATATGCAAGCGACGCGGACCGAGTCTCGCGAACAAGACTCAAAAACTAGCTCGCGAAATCCAGTCAATCGCTGGACATCCCCCTACGCCTGGCCCGATAATCTAATCAGCCCGATTGGCATCTTGGTTCTCCTTGAATTTGTCCGCAGTCGACAGTAACGGAGTTGAAGCTTGCAGAAATACCAATATACAGTGATCTTTGAAAAAGAGGCGGATGGCGGATTTCACGCCTTTTGTCCGGCCCTCAAAGGCTGTCATTCGCAGGGCGACACGCTGGATGAAGCGATGGACAACATCCGAGAGGCGGCCGAGGCGTACCTGGAGAGCATGGAAAGCCACGGCGAGCCGATTCCGCAGGAGAACATTTTGATCAAGCCGGTAGAGGTGGCGGTGTGAGCAAACTTCCTTTCGCTACGTCGGAGTTAGTCTGAATTCTTGTGGAAATTGAAAAGAGGGGGCATCCTTCTGAAGTTTGACTGACCAAAGTCTTTTTTCAGGAGGAGCCCGATGGCTAGTACAACCCGATCCCAGCGTATCGTCAAGGAGCAGTTGG
>DATMEE010000566.1:0-5925 GCA_035557035.1 Phycisphaerae bacterium | reverse complement strand
TCGTATTCATGGTGCTGCTTGTGCTCGCGTCGGTGGTGCATCGCGAATCCGATCATCAGATCATGGAGGAGATTGAGGCCGAGCGATCCGGCGCCCGTCGAGTCGCGCTGAGGGAGGCTGCGTCATTTATTCCGGCCATGGTCTTTGGATTGGTGCTGTTCGGGTACTGGCGGACCATCGGCAAGCTCGATTCGGACTGGTCATCGCTGCTTAGCGGAATTCCCCCGAAGGAACCAGTGGTTGGAGCGACGATTGGCCTAATTACGTCCGTCGGGGCGTTGGTCTGGTGTGCTGCCATCGGCTGGTTTGTGCGGATCGCGGGAACGCTGGGATTCGGGAAGGAGGCCTATGGCACGGGCGACATCTACATCATGGCGGCGATTGGCGCGGTGATGGGAGTCTGGGGGCTGGTTTTTACATTTTTTCTGGCGGCGCTGCTCGCGATCCTCGGCGTGATCGCGACGATGTTCTGGAAATCGAGCCGGGCGATTCCGTTCGGGCCGTGGCTGGCGATGGGCGCGTTTGCGACGCTTTGGTTATTCAAGCCGCTTCTGACGCTGTTCGGTCCTACGGGCGATATCTTGTGGTCTCTACTGACCGGGCGTGTTTGAGTTCGTTTCCAAACCGCAAACAAATCACAGGCGCCCCAACGAGAAACGCTGCAAGTATTCAATCTCACCGTTGACCTCGTTCGGGATTTCTGCTATTTCTGCGTATGTTTTCAGGCTCAGTGACGCGCGTGCGTCGAGCCTGACTGCGTTCGACAACTGAATAGTGTGTACGGCGCGTGCGCTGGTTGGCGCACGTTTCAACCTTGGAGGATTTCGCCATGACACGGATGACACACAGGGTCATCACCCCAGTCTCTCTGCTTGCGCTCGGACTTACTCTATCCGCCACGGGCTGCGGACCGAACGCCAAAGACCAGAAAATTCAGGACCTCACCGCCGAGAATCAGCAACTCAAGAACGAGTTGGCTGACCGCGAGCGTCAATTCAATGACGCCGTCGTCCGCGAGAACGAGGCGCGCTCCACCATCGACGAGTTGAATCGCGAGATGGCGAAGCTGCGGAGCGGGGATCAGGTGGCCGGGAAGAGCACCGACGGCTGGATCACCATGCCGTCGTTCGACATGATCTCGGTGCCGGGCGAAGTGCTGTTTCCCTCGGGCCGCTCGGAGCTGACGCCGAAGGGCCGCTCGACGCTGTCGAAGATCGCCTCGGACATCCGATCGAATTACCCCGACCGCGACATTTACGTTTTCGGCCACACCGACAACGAGCCGATTCGCAAGAGCAAGTGGAAGGACAACTGGGAGCTGGGCGCGGCCCGGTCGCTCACCGTCATCCGCACGATGCGCGACATGGGCATCGCGAATGAGAGCCTGGTGCAGGCGAATTGCAGTCAATACCGGCCGAAGTCGGGCAATGTCTCGCCCTCCGGCAAGTCGCAGAACCGACGGGTTGAGTTCTACGCAGTCCGGCGCGACGGCGGCGTTCAGAACAACGCGGCGGCACAAGGCCGCGACTTCGAATAAGCGCGCAGGCCGCATTCTTTCGCGCCTCCGCTCACGCAAACTCGGTAGCCCGGAGACGCCTGTCTCCGGGCTTCATTTTTGGGGCATCGCGGTTGTGGCCGTTCGGAGATCGCGATCCAGTTTGGGACTTAACGATGATTGCGATCATTGATTGTGGGGCGGCGGAGACCGCGGCGTTGAAGAAGTCGCTCGCGTCCCTCGATGCAGATGGCGTGAGTGTGACATCCGCCGACGAGCTTCATCGGGCCTCGTCGATCCTGCTCCCTCACGCGAAGTCATATCGCCGCGTGCTGGGCGCGATGCGCGATTGCAATCTGGTGGCTCCGCTGCTGACTGCGATCGACGCCGGCTGTCCGGTGCTGGCCATCGGCTCGGGCATGCACCTGCTCTTCGACGCGATCCGTGACAGCGATCAGCACGCCGGCCTCGGCGTATTTCCGGGAACCGTGGGGCCCTTCGATTTCGGCAATCATGCGGCGGCGCGTCATTTCACGTCGCCGCATCAGGGATGGAACCAGGTCTTCTGGAATGAGGCCTGCCCGCTGCTGAAGGGTCTATCCTCGGGGGAGTTTTTCTTCTTCGATCATGCCGGACATGCGGTCGCCCGCGACACGACGGTTGTCGCGGCGACGTGCAACCACGGCTTGGAATTTCCCGCCGTCGTGGGGCGCGGCGATCTGTTTGGCGCGCAGTTTTTGCCGGAGCGATCAGAGGCGGCGGGAAAAACCGTGTTGATGAATTTCTTGAAGCTGGCGGCGTGATCGTCCGGCGGCGTCAGGGATTGCTGGGTCCGACGACGACCGAGGGTTGGGCTTCGAGCGGTTGAGGCCGGCATTCGGCGCAAGGGGTGCGACCGGCCTGCATCGCGGCCTCGAAAGAATCGAAGAATACAAGATTGCCGTAGCTGATTTTCCTGCCGCCGCAGATGCCATCGGGCCTGTGAAAGACGCTGCCGCGCTGCGATGCGATGAATTGCGCACCGATCGACTTTCCGAGCACGTCCGGCCAGGGCTTGCGCTTGTTCTCCTCGGTCAGCAAAGGAAAACCGGTTGAGCTTGAGGCAAGACGGTTGCCAGGTTGAAGCGAGAGTTCTTCTTGTGCGATGGCGGAATTCGGTGGAATCGCAGGCGGCGCGACAGGAGCCGGGGCGATTCTTGGCTTGGATTGAATGGTCTTCGCGGGCGGAAGGGGCATCGGGATGCTCAGTTGCTCCTGCTGCTTGAGCAGGCCGAGCAGATAGTATGCCGTAGTTCCGACACCGGCGAAAATGCCCACAATGGCCGCCACGAATGCAATCGAGACGCCGCGCTTTCTTCGCCTGTTTTTTTCCGACGGGTCTTCGTCCGCCAGCGCGAGGACCTCCGCCGCCAACTCGTCGGCCGACTGCAACCGCTTTTCCGGATCGACGGCCAGGCACTTTTCGAGAAAGCGCCGGCCGCGCGGCGTCAGGGTTTTGATTTCGTGCAGCTTCGGATCCGGCGGGTTTTGATGGATCGCGATGATTTCCGTGCGAGACTTCGCATGGATCAACTGTCTGCCGGTCAGCGCAAAGAGCATGACCAGCCCCATGCTGTAGACGTCGCTGACCGCGGTCGTCGCCTTGCCGGACGCGGTCTCAGGCGACACCCACCCGAGCGATCCGACGGCCTTGCCGCGGAGGCGCTCGCTGACCTGCTCGTTGACGACGTCGGCCAAGCCGAAGTCCATGAGCTTGAGATGCTCGTGGTCGTCGAACATGAGATTGCCGGGCTTGATGTCGCGATGAATCACGCCGCGCCGGTGGGCCAGCGCAAGGGCCTTGGCGGGTCCGATCATCCATCGAAAGAGCTGCCGCGGCTCGATCAACCCGTTCTTGTCGACGAACTCCTTGAGCGTGCCGCCTTCCATGAGCTCGAGCGACAGAAATACATGGCCTGCGTCCTCGGCCACTTCGTAGATCGAGACAACCGCGGGGTGATTGAGCTTGGCGACGGCACGGGCCTCCTGCATGAAGAGGTCCAGGTTCATCCCGTTTTGCTTGCTCTCATCGCGCGTGGGCGTCAGGATTTTCAGCGCGACGTCCCGGCGCAGCGCGTCGTCATGTGCGCGCCAGACGACTCCCATCCCGCCGTATCCCAAAAGTGAACGTGCTCGGTATCGGCCGATTTGCTTTCCCGCCCAGCTCATGTCGATGGCGATCGACTGTCCCGCCGAAGGGAGACCGGGATGAATCGGCGACCGCCCCAGTTCCGAGGACGGGTCTTTGCGATGAGCGGGAAGCGCGGTTCGAATCTCGTCGGGGGTGCATCGGCGGGCGCGCCATTCGTGGCGGCAGTCTTTGCAGGCAAGCCGGCGTCCGAGAAGCGCGGGAGCGATTTTGTAGCCCCGGGCGCATTTGGGGCATACCACCGCCACCCGGCGCTCGGGAATTTTGTGCTCGGCCAGTCGTGATTCTTGTTCCATGTACCGGGCGCCCCACGCTGCGGTAAGCCTAACGGATGATCATAGGCCGCTCTGTCGGGGGTTGCAGGCCGTGGAGTGACAGAGCGGGAGCGGGCATGAAGGTTATTGGCTGTACGGTGCCGCCAATTTATCAGTGCATCATACGCGAGCGTAGCAATCCGGACATCCCGGACTTTAGGTTTGCCGAGGCATTTTGTTGACTATAAACGGCCGCGTAGCTGTTTGAGAAATCCAAGCAGCACGGGCTTGGGGAGGGTCGGCAGTCCGTAGGCCGCCAGGTCCTCGCTTAGCATGTCATCGATGATCGCTGACACCATGCGCCGGTCCTCGCCGAGCTGCGCGGTCAGCTTGTCCGCCTTTTCAAGGTTGCCGGCACTCATCGCTTCGATAAAGGAGACGATCATTCCGGCAAGCTGCTTGCGCGACGTGCCGGAGCCTGCCGCTGCGGAGGATCCAGACGCAGGCACCCCGGTGCCGGGACCAGGGGCATCGACCCGCTTAAACGCCGGCTTGGCCGTCGGGTCGCGATCGCGGGTCTGCTCGCGGAGGAGCTTCATCTGTATCGCTGCATCTTCGGCGGCGGCGCTGGCCCGGCGGCGTTCGTCCGCTTCGTCCAGCGGGGCGAGCGGAATTTCCGCCCGCTCAGCCTCGGGCATCGGAACATAATTCCGCCCGGCGCAGCGCGGACATTTGCCGATTTGGCCTGCTTCGGCCTCGGGCGCGCGAATCAGAAGATTGCAATGCTCGCAGTGAAATTCGATGGGCACGTTTTTTTGCTCCGGGTGGGGGTCGTGCCGCGAAATCGAGCGGAAAGCCGTGCCGCTCAAAAGGCCATTCGTCAGCCGCGGTGCGCGTGTCGCGCCGCCTCGTTCGACTGTCTCGCCTTCCATACCAATCGTACCGGGACTTCCTCGAAGGGTAAAGCCTCGCGAATGCGCCTTTCGGCAAAACGGCGGTACTGCTCTCGGAGCAGGGCGGGGCTGTTGACGAAGAGGACCAGTGTGGGTGGGCCGACCGACACCTGGGTGGCGTAGTAAATCCGCGGCTGGGCGCCGTGCTTGTCCGACTGCGGCTGGGCTTCGGCCAGCACCGCCTCGACGGCCCGGTTTAGTTGACCCGTCGATACCCGTGTCTGCGATTGCTTGAACAAGCTTCTTGCCAATTCGAGCGCGGGTTTGATATTCCGGCCGTCCATCGCGGTCGTAAAGGCGAGCGGCGCGTACGCCAGATGCGGCAGCGTCTTCTCGATATAGGCCGCGTAGTCTTCGGCGCTGGCCTTGCCCTTGGCGAGATCCCATTTGTTCACGACGATGACGCAGGGCCTGTACTCGTTGACGATGACCTCGGCCAACTTCTTATCCACTTCGCTGACCGGGACGGTGGCATCGATGAGAAACAACACGACGTCGGCCCGGCGTACGGACGCGATGGCCCGGGTGAAACCGTAGTACTCGATGTCCGTCTTGTGCTTGTTTTTCTTCTTAACGCCGGCGGTGTCAATCGCCACGAACTCATGGCTGTCGAAAGTGAAGCGTACGTCGACGGAGTCGCGGGTGGTGCCGGGCACTTCGCTGACGATGACTCGCTCTTCTCCGGCCAAGGCGTTGATGAAGGTGCTCTTTCCGACGTTTCGCCGGCCGACCAGTGCTATCTTCATGACGGGGACAGGCGCTTCGGTGGCGGACTGGTCGCCGAGCTTTTCCATGATTGCATCGAGAAGCTCGCGGCGGTTGTGGCCGTGCAGCGCCGATACGCGGATCGGCTCGCCGAAGCCCAAGCCATAAAACGCGCCGACGTGCTGCTCCTGCGCGGGGGTATCGACCTTGTTGGCCACCAGCAGCACCGGGCGATCGACGTGGCGGAGCATCTCGGCGACTTTTTTATCCAGCGGGGTGATGTCCTGATAGACGTCGACCACGAACAGGATGAGCGACGCCGCGGCAATG
>DATMEE010000565.1:0-6451 GCA_035557035.1 Phycisphaerae bacterium | reverse complement strand
GAAATTCGCCGCAAGGCGTCAAAGATTGCGCCTGCGTACAACAAGGGCGCGCTGCAATATCTGCCCGACGAAAGGGAATGAGAAAGCCCCCACAGAATATGACTGTGGGGGCTTCGTTGCATCTCCGGCTTTTCCGGTTGGCTCGGATTTGGCAGGGGGCATCACCTCCCTTCCCTTGGTTGAAGTGCCTTTGTTGACCAGAGCTAACGCCGCCCCCTCACCTGAGTTGCGATGAATAATGCGTGGCTCTTACGATAGCTGGGTCGCCGGAGGTCTGTCTTCAGGGTGCTTCAACTCGGGAACGACAATCCGGCAGGTCGTGCCCCGGCCGCCCTGCATCTCGAAGCGGCCGGAAAGTTGCTGCGTCAGAGTGTGAACGATTTTCAGACCCAGGCTTTTCTTCACCGCGACATCGAACCCGGGCGGCAGTCCATTGCCGTCGTCGGCAACTTCCAGAACAATCGCATTCGCGCCGTCGCGCCGGAAATCGACATTGATTGTTCCGGAAGAACGGCCGTTGAGCCCGTGTTCAAGCGCGTTGGTCATGAGTTCGGTCGCGATCAGCGCGATCGGAATGCTCTGTGCGGGGGGTACTGTCATTTCTATTGACTTCACGTGACAGTCCACGTTTGGGGTACCCCACGCCTTGATGATGTCATCGCAGAGCGTCTTGAGAAACACACCGAAATCGATATCGGCGCCCTCGGGATCGTAGAGTTGGCGATGAAGCTTTCCGATCATCGCAAGCCGCGTGGTGGCTTCCGTCAACGCCTTCTTCGCGCTCTGATCGGTTACCCGCGCGATGTCAAGATTGAGCAGCGCCGCCACGAGCTGGAGGTTGTTCGAGATTCGGTGCTGCAACTCGGCGAACATTGTTTCGCGCTGCTGGGCGAGCGTGTTGGCTTTCTCTCGTTCTGCCCGCAAGCGATCAATGGCGACGTTCAAACTGTGCATCAAGGCAATCGTCAGCCCGGCGATGAGGGTGAAAAACGTAACGGCGAACGCCTGAGAGAAATCGATGTTGAAGGATCCCGCCGGGGGAAGAAAGAAGTACCACGCCGCCAAGCTGGACAAAGCGGTGACCAGAAGCGCGGGCCACACGCCGGCAAAGAAGCTGGTTAGTATGACGGCGGGGAAGAAGGTCAGAAACGGCAGTCCCGCCGGCAGCCAGGCATCGAGCCCATAGCGCACACCGAACGCGGCGAGAAAGGCGATAACGGCAAAGCCGAAACCGAATTTTCGCTTGTTACGCCACCGTTCCAGGGCTCCCAAGACCACATGTTCGCGCACGCTACGACAAAGCGCTCCTTCCGGCGCGTCATCGATCATACGCCTTTCGGCGGCCAAGCGAGCACATTTCGATGGATCCGAAGCGTCCTGAACGAGGAGATTCGCGACGGCGCGCTTAGCGCTTCCAAGGGTCTCGGTCAGAGGGAAGCGGTACGGCTCTTGCCGTATTGCGGACGGGAATTCGCATCGAGTCGTTCCCCCGCCGGCCTGACAACGAAAATGCGCTCCAACGCGCGCCGATCGATCGGCTTTTGCAATGTCGGAATGTGACGGAATCGAGCATCTACACTCTCAATTCCGTATCCCGTTACGAACGCGAAAGGAATATCGCGCGCCTGGAGAAGCTCGGCGACCGGATAAATTTGTTCCTGACCGACATTCACATCGAGAACGGCGGCGTTGACTTCATTCAGATCCAATGCCGCTATCGTCTCAGCGACCTTGGCGAATGGGCCGACGATATGGAAGCCCATTTCGGTGAGGGCCTCCGTCATCATCATTGCAACCAGAGGCTCGTCTTCGACGACAAGCACGTTGTTCCCCTGGATGATATTGGAGATGAGGCTCTGGCCCTTTTCCGAGGGTCCTTCATATGTCTGTCGTGTCAAGTTTTGTTCCTGGGGTATTCGAAGGATGCAGCCGAGACCGGTCGACGACCAATCGAACCCGACGTCACCGCCGATTTGCTGAATGCTTTTTTTAATGAGTTTCATGCCGTAGCCGTCGCCTGTCGGCGCCACGACTTGGGGCCCGCCTTTTTCCACCCAGTCGATGGTTAGGGTGCCGGGTTGCGTCGACCAATGCAGACGAATGCGGCCGGCCGATTCGTTCGATAGGGCGCCGTATTTGGCCGCGTTGGTTGCAAGCTCATGCAACACCATGGCCACTGTTTGAGCCGCTCGCGGCGGGAGCGTCACGTCCGGGCCCGACGATTCGATTCGCGTGACACCGCCGCTAAGGTAAGGGGTCAGCTCCTCATCGACCAAGCGCCGCAGATCTGCACCCTCCCATCGGCTTTCGGATAACAGCATGTGGGCGTGTGACAGCGCTCTAATCCGGCCTTCGACAGTCCTCACATAGGCCTCGGGGTTGGCAGCCTTGGTGAGCCGCAAGATTGACTGGACCACGGCGAGCACGTTGCGCGCGCGGTGGTCGACCTCGCGTGCCAGGAAAACCTGCCTTTCTTCGGCTTTTTTTCTCTCGGTAATGTCGACCGTGACGCCGCTGATGCGGGTGGCGCGCCCCGCCCCATCCACGCTCACCGCGGCAGTGCCGAGGCAATAGCGCTGCTCCCCATCCGGCCGGTTAATGCGAAACTCAAGCTCCCGCACGCCGGCATCTCGAAGCAGTGCCTGCCACGCCTCCGACAGACGGTCCCAGTCATTGGGATCGAGAAGCTCCTTTATCGCCTCCGGAGTAATTGCGAAGGTGTCGGGATCGACGCCAAGGATCCGGTACTGGCCACCGTCCCACATGCAATCGCCGGTCGCCAAATCGCAGTCCCAGGAACCCATTTGGCCGGCGGCAAGTGCCAGACTTCGACGGCGTTCGCTCTCGCGCAGCTTTGCAGCGTAGCCCTCGAGCTCTGCGGTTCGCTCGCCCACGCGCTTCTCGAGGTCCTGGTTGAGATTCTCGAGTTGTCTCGTTTTCCGATAGAGCTCGGCAAAAACCTTGACTTTGGCGCGGAGCATTTCAGGCACGACGGGGACCGGAACGTAGTCGACGGCGCCCATCTCGTAGCCCCGCAGCCGATCCATGTCGGTGAAATGAATGGCCGAGATGAAGATGATCGCGGTCTTTTGGCAGCGCGGATGGTCCCGGATCATTGCCGCAAGCTCGAACCCATCGAGCTCCGGCATACATACATCCACGAGAATCACCGCGACTTCGTTCTTGAGCAGGGTCTCAAGGGCCTCCCTTCCGGAGCGAGCCTTTAGAAGGTGCTCGCCGAGATCTTCCAGGATCACCTCGTAGCTCAGGAGCTTGGCCGGCTGATCATCGACCAACAATATGTTGACCTTGTCAGGCTCGTTCATGCTTTCACCGGTGCAGCCAGCTTCGCAAAGCGGAAAGCAATTGATCGGTATTTACGGGCTTGGCGAGGTATTCCGACGCGCCGGCCTCCAGGCACTTTTCGCGATCGCCCTTCATGGCTTTGGCGGTCAGGGCAATGATCGGGAGGCGCCGGTAGTCCGGATGTTCTCTGATTGCGCCGATGGTTTGATAACCGTCCATCCCCGGCATCATGATGTCCATGAGCACGAGGGCGACATCGGGCGTCGATTTTACCAGATCGATGGCCTCACGCCCCGTGGTGGCGGCGAGAACCTTCATGCCACGCCGCTCAAGCATGCTCGATAAGGCGAAGATATTCCGGGCGTCGTCGTCGACCAGAAGGACTGTCTTGCCGACGAGGGCGTCATCCGACCGGTTCAGCCGCTCCAGCATACGCTGCTTCTCCGGCGGCAAATTGGTAACAATCCGATGCAAGAAGAGGGACGTCTCGTCGAGCAAGCGCTCCGGCGATTCGACCCCCTTGACGACAATACTTCTCGCCATGCTGTGCAGTCTGGCGTCCTCTTCGTCGGAGAGTTCTCGTCCGGTGAACACCACCACGGGGACGTCCGCCAAGTCGCTGTCCGCACCCAACCGCTCGAGAACTTCGAACCCGGACATGTCGGGCAGGCTCAAAT
Source organism: Phycisphaerae bacterium (assembly GCA_035557035.1). Classification (GTDB taxonomy): domain Bacteria; phylum Planctomycetota; class Phycisphaerae; order UBA1845; family UTPLA1; genus JADJRI01. The sequence goes on along the minus strand of DATMEE010000565.1, from coordinate 2,468 downwards.
CCAGGACGACGCAGTCGCAAGGTTGCTCGCGAAGCTTATCGACAGCCTCGGCGCCCGTCTCGGCGGTGACAATTTCAATATCGTCGTGGCCGAGGAGTTCGGCGATGCTCATCCGCTCAGCGGGATTGTCCTCGACGACCAGAAGCCGCTTGCGCCGGGGTGCGGCGTAATCCTTGATCCGCGCAAGCGCCGCCTCAACGCCCGCCGTCGTCGTCGGCTTGGTCACGAAGGAGAAGGCACCCCGTGCGAGGCCGTGTTGCCGGTCCTCATCGAGCGTGATGATTTGAACGGGTATATGCCGGGTTGCCGGGTTTTGCTTGAGTTGGCTGAGCACGGTCCAGCCCAGCATGTCGGGCAAGAACACATCGAGGGAAATTGCCGTTGGAGAGAACTCTTCGACAAGCGCAAGAGCGTCTTCGCCGCGCGTGGCTACGAGCACCTTGAATCCATTATCGCGAGCAAGGTCGGCGAGCACCCGCGCATAGCGCGTATCGTCCTCGACGATCAGGAGGACGCTGTCACCCGCCACGATTTCGCCGCGATCGTCTCTGATCTGCTCCGTGCTGCGCTCGGCGGAGATGAAGGGCACCGGCATAGGCTCCAAAGCCGCATGCCCGCCCTCGGTGTAAGCGGGCCGAGAGCCGCTCGTTGCCCCGGCGTAGCACAGCGGCAGATAAAGGATGAACGTGCTGCCCATATTCGGGGTGCTGCGCAGCTGAATCTCACCGCCCAGCAAAGCCGCCAGCTCGCGGCTGATGGCGAGGCCTAGTCCGGTGCCGCCATATTTGCGGCTGGTGCTGGCATCGGCCTGCTGGAAGGCTTCGAAAATTATCTTCTGCTTTTCGGGTGGAATGCCGATTCCCGAGTCGGTGACCTCGAAGGCGATGACCTCGGGAACCTGATCGAGAACAGGATGCGTCGGCGACCAACCTTCGTGCGCAGAAGATACCTTCAACCAAATCCCGCCCTGGTCGGTAAACTTGAACGCATTGGAAAGCAGGTTCTTCAACACCTGTTGCAGTCGCTTCGAGTCGGTCGTGAGGGTGCGGGACAAGCCCTCTTCGATTTCCACATCGAAGGCCAGGTGCCGCGCCTCAGCCTCGTGACGGAAGGGCCGAGCCACCGCCTCCAAGAGACTCGTGAGGGGAATTTCCTGGGCATCGACCGTCACCGTTCCGGATTCGATCTTCGAGAGGTCGAGAATGTCGCTGATGAGAGTCAGCAGATCAGTACCCGCGCCGTGGATGGTCCTCGCGAATTCGACTTGTTTGTCGGTGAGGTTGTCGTCGGGATTGTCGGCGAGCTGCTGCCCCAGGATCAAGATGCTGTTGAGCGGCGTCCGGAGCTCATGTGACATGTTGGCCAGGAATTCGGACTTATATTTGGACGTCAAAGCGACTTCGGTGGCCTTCTCTTCAAGTGCGCGCCGCGCCTGTTCGATCTCTTGGTTCTTCCGCTCGACCTCGACGTTTCGCTCGGCAAGCTGTTGCGCCTTTTGGCCGAGCTGATCGTTGGTCTGTTGCAACTCCGTCTGTTGGGTTTGCAACTCGCCCGCCAATTACTGCGACTGCGTCAACAGCGCTTCTGTCTGCATCGTCGCTTCAATACTGTTGAAGACGATGCCGATGCTGCTGGTCAGCTGTTCGAGGAACGCGATTTGCAGGTCGGTGAACTCACCGAGAGAGGCGAGCTCGATAACGGCCTTGATGTGGTTCTCGAAAAGAACCGGCAGGACGATGACACTTCGCGGAATGGCTTCGAAGAGTGCGGATTTTATCGGCACGGTTCCGACCGGCATCTCGGTGATAAGCATTGTCCGCTTGTCGGCAGCGCATTGCCCGACCAAGCCTTCACCAATCCTGAGTTCGGTCGGATAATCCTTGAGTCCTTCAGCCGCGTAAGCCGACAATAGATTCAAGCCGCCTCTTTCCCCATCGACCCGGTAGATCACGCCGATCTGCGCTTCAACCAGTGGCGTCAGCTCGCTTAGGAGCAAGCGACCGACCTTGCTGAGGTCCCGCTGCCCCTGGAGCATGCCGGTGAACTTGGCCAGGTTGGTCTTCAACCAGTCCTGCTCGGTGTTGGTTTCGGTGGTGAGCCGCAAATTGTCGATCATCGTGTTGATGTTGTCCTTCAACTCGGCAACCTCGCCGCGCGCATCTACCTGAATCGACCGGGTCAAAACGCCTTGCGTGACCGCGGTCGCCACCTCGGCGATGGCGCGCACCTGCGTGGTAAGGTTTGCAGCAAGCAGGTTGACGTTGCCGGTCAGGTCTTTCCAGGTTCCGGCGGCGCCCGGCACGTTCGCTTGGCCGCCAAGCCTGCCTTCCACGCCCACCTCGCGCGCAACGGTCGTGACCTGGTCGGCGAAGATGGCCAGCGTGTCAGTCATGTTATTGATTGTCTCGGCAAGGGCGGCCACTTCGCCCTTGGATTTGCCCGTGAGGTTTTGCTTCAGATCGCCGTTG
>DATMEE010000564.1:0-12853 GCA_035557035.1 Phycisphaerae bacterium | reverse complement strand
GATTGCCGCTGGTGAAAGTCGCCGACGAGGGGGGCAAGACCGTTTTTCAGACGGGCATCGCGAAGTTTCTAAGCGACCCGGCCATTGTCCTGGAACTGTGCGCGAAAACCGGCGCGAAGCCGGGCGACCTCGTCCTCTTCGCCGCTGACAACGCCGACAACGTGTGCAAGTATCTCGGCTGGCTCCGCGGCACGGTCGCGGAGCGGCGCGGGCTGATTCCGAAGGACAAATGGGCCTTCTGCTGGGTCGTCGACTTTCCGGCGTTCGGCCGCGACGCCGAAACCGGCGCGATCTTTCCGATGCACCACCCGTTCACCAGTCCGAAGGACGAGGATTTACACCTCCTGCGTCTAGGAACAGACGAGGTCCCGCCGAAGGAAGACCTGCTGAAAGTTCGTGCGAAGGCGTATGACGTCGTGCTGAACGGGATCGAGCTGGGCGGCGGATCGATCAGAATTCATCGCGCCGACGTGCAGTCCAAAGTCTTCCAACTGCTCGGCCTGACGCCGGAGGAAGCGAAGATGAAGTTCGACTTTCTGCTCGATGCGCTGCGCTATGGCGCGCCCCCGCACGGCGGGCTGGCGCTGGGGTTGGACCGGATCGTGATGCTGTTCGGCGGCTTCTCGTCGATTCGCGAGGTGATCGCGTTCCCGAAAAACGCGCGGGCCAGTTGTCCTCTGTCGGACGCGCCCGGGGAAGTCGCCCCGGAGCAGCTTCGAGAGCTAGGGATCAGTATCACAAAATCATGACGGGGCGCGGCCCGTGACCTTGAACACCCGCACAAGCCCTTTGAGTTCACGAAAAAGTTCGGTATATTTAAGAAAGGGTCCCAACCCGTCGTCCGTGACGAGTGGGGCCCGACGGCGCGCCGTAACGACCGCATCGGCGAAAGGAATCAGAAGCCCGACGCCGGCTTCGCCTGGTGGTCGCCCGGCTCCACGGCGAATAGAGTCGAGCGGGATGTCGGGACTGTTGAGCCGCCACGTGCAGGCAACTCGAAATCCTTTCATCCGGCCATGCTTGTCCGGATCGCGTTCGTACGCGCCCTTCCTCGGCCCATCTTCCTCCGTGCCAGGCCGGCAAGAAGCTCTGAATTCTGGATAAAATTGGCGATCGGAAGGAAACCCTCAACCGGCTTCCTCCCGAGTCGCCAACGAATCTGCCCTGAGGCCCCCGGGCGATCACGCGCCGCCCGCGATGGTCAGGGATTGGCCCAGTCATCCCGACTGGGCCGCCGCATCGGTTCCTGGTATGCGTCGCGAGCGCGGGAATGCAGCTCATGAAACCGGGCTTTCGACTCCGCCATGTGCTTCTGAAAGGCGTCTCGAGGCCAGATTTCGAGGTGATCCCGCACCCCACACATCACCACTTCACGCCCCAGACCGGATTCTTCGATCAACCGGTCGGGGATCAGGATTCGTCCCTGGCTGTCCGCTTCAAGCACTTCCCCAACGGGAAAGTAGGCCTGGTCGAACCGCCGCAAGTCCTCGCCGGGAATCAGGCTCGACTTCGCCTGGCCGACGAGCTGAATGAACACCTTCTCGGGATACAGCCACAACGTGTTGTCCGGCGCACCCGGTACAAGCACGAGTTGCCCGAGGTCGCCCTTTTCCAATTCCAAGTTCCGGCGGAACTTGGCGGGAATCGCGAGTCGGTGCTTTGGGTCGAGAAGAACATCGGAATAACCAAGAAAAACCATAGATTTAAAGGACTTCCAAGGCCGCCCACTTTGCTCCTTTTTCCTCCTTTTAACATATCCCTTTCTCCACCGAATACAAGCAAAATTTTCTTATGATTTTGAAAATGAGCCCGCATATAGGACGCGCGGTCGGAACCTTTGAATCCTCATGGGTTTGTGATCCGAGGGGCACGGCTACATGTTTGGCTGGGTGTGACGATGGGTGGCGGCACTACCCGCGAACGAGTCATAGGCCGCCCGCCACTTTCGCAATACGGAGGCGGTGTCATGCAGGGTGCGAAGATTTGAAGCGCCCCTTCGCGCAGCTTGCCGCGCGGCGGCCCGAACGTCGATCAGTTGCAGGCACGATTCCACGAATGATGTAGTGTCATATGGATGACATAGAATACCGGCGCCGGCTCGCCGAATCAATTCGGCGCATGCGGGATTGTCGCCGGCGACGACCGGACAACCCACCGCCAACGCCTCCAGCAGAACATTCGGCGAGCCTTCCGTAAACGAAGGAAATAGAAGCAGATCAGCCGCCTTCAACCAGCCCGTCACATTGTCGCTCCAGCCCACCAACCGGATCGAACCGCGCAGGGCTCGCTGATCGACGAATCGCTCGATTCTCTGTCGTTCCGGACCGTCGCCCAGGAGGACGGCCTGCACAGGCATTCTCGCGGCGAGCAATGCGACGACGTTCACGACCATTTCAAGATTCTTCACCGGGTCCATTCGACCCGCCCAGACGATAAGCGGCGCATCCGACAGTCCGGATTCCCCCCGATCGACAGGAAGAATCGCGGCCAGCCCGTCAAAGTCCACGGCGTTGGGAATGACTGTCAGCCTCGCGGCATCGAAGCCCAGCTCCTCACGCAAATGTGTTTCGACGGCAAACGAGTTGGCAACGTGCAGATCAGAGAGCCCGGCCGTCATCGATTCGAGAAGTCGATGGGACGGGCGCTCGATCTCGATGGTCACGGTAGACGTAATAATCGGGCGATTTCGATCGAGCCGCCCGACGAGCCGCGCAGCGAGATTCGCATGGAAGAGCGAGGCATGGACGATGTCCGGATCGAGCTTCCGAATTTTCGCGGCGAGGATACGAAGGCAGCGCACATCGAACCGGCCGGCCGCGCCGCACGCAAAATTCAAAATCCCCGCCGAGTCCAGAACGTCGCCGAGCGGCCCGCGCGGAGCCAGGCAGCCAACGGTCGGCTCGACGCCGACTTCATGAAATCGGCTAGCAAGCCGGGCCAGGCGAAGCGGAAGTCCCCCGCGCTGGAGATCGGTCGAAAGCAGAAGAACCCGCAGGCGATCCACGGCGCTTTCCGGGGAAGAAACCGAATCTGGAGGATTAAGTGCCGTGGCGATGTCGCTCGCCCCGCCCGCCCGAGGCCGCGAACAGCGACAGCATCATCAGAACGGCGATGCCGCCTCCCATCCCCAGTCCGGCGTTCGCCCGGGAAAAGTCGAACATCGCGCGCCGCTCCGCCGCCAACGCCTGGTAGCTCACGGCGCCCGAAAGATCGAGCGATGTCTGGTGGCGGAGTTTCTGCACGTTCGTCCCGAGGTCCGCCACCTGGCGCTCGAGTTCGGTGACAGCGGCCTGACGCTTCCCTACCTCATCGCGGCGATGCTGCATCGCGTCCATCGCCGTCTTGTCGACATCCAGAGCTGTTTGCATCGCGGACATGGCCTTGCCGCTTAGTTCGCGCTGGCGAGTGTCGGCCTTGGCGACTTCATTCGCCAGGCGCAATTCTTCGGTCTTCCATGCTTTGTCGCGCTGGTCGGCCAGTTTCCGGGCGACGGCCTCGCGATGCGAGTCGCGGCCGCGCCCGATCCGCGGGCCCAGTCCGGCGATCGTGTCGCGCAGTGCCTTAAGCTCGGCATTGTTCGCCGGGACCACTTCGCTGGCGGCGACGGTCCACTCATTTCGCCGCTCGAAGCAGGCCTGCGCCTGCTTGGCCAGCATTCCCTGAATGATTCGCCGCTGGGTCATCTCAGTCCCGCTGCGGCCGATCTCATCGGCGCCTTTGATCGCAGCGCCGAGCGAGGTCTTGGACTTCGAGTGAAAGTCGCGAACGAGGACTTCGGCCTTCTTCTGATACTCCAGCAGCAGTTCGGTGTCGCTCGCCGCGGTCCAGGCCGCCAGCTTGGGCGTCAGTTCGTCCCAAGCCTGCGTGAATTCCGACGCCTGACCTTTGAGATCCGAGAGGTCGAGCGCGATCCGCTCCAGGTCCCGCCGAATTTCGGCGTCCGTCTGCTTCGTGATTTGCTGTTGAACTTCCGATTCAAAGCGCTCGACACACTTGAGCAGGCCGGTCAGCGGGACCTGCGATTTCGAGACGGCGCCGATGACCGCCTCGTGCAATCGGGCGGCCTTCAAAGCCCGTTCCTCGATCGCTACCGTCAATTCACGGTCGCTGCGAACCGCTTCATCAATCTGAGCGGCGCTCGGGACGATCGGCGACTTCGGCAGGCCGGCTGCCTGGTACCGCTCTAGCGCATGCCGTGCCTTGTCCAGGGCACGTTGGGCTTCGGCGGCCTCGCGATTGAGCGTTTCCTGATCGGATCGAACCGTCAAGACCTGTTGCGCGGTCGAATCGCGGTCGAGTTCCTCCTGTAACTTGCGAAGCGATACGACGGCCTGATCGCGTTCGCGAATCTTCGCATCCTGGCGTGCTTGTGCGTCTTCGAGGGCCGTCCGTCGCTGATCGGCGGTGAATTCCAGATGCTCCAGCCGCTTTTGATATGACCGCCCGATGGCCGCGAGCCACGCTTCGGCTGCGGGCTGCTCACCCGATGAAACGCGCGCAGACATTTCGACGCCGCCCTGTTCGTCCGGGCGGAAGGTGAGAATGCCGGCTTGATAGGCCTGCCACAAGTCCCGCCCCACTTCGGCCGAAGCGGTCTCGAACAGGCCTCGATCCCCTACAATGGCTTTTATGTGCTGGGCCGAGTCCATCGGAGAGCCAAATTCGGATTCGTTCAGGACGAGCCTTCCGCGCACGGCGTCGCGCGCATCCGGGGACCACATGTAGAATGCCGCCGCGGAGGCGCCCACCAACAGCGAGCACGCCATGGCAACAATGGGCCGGATGCGGCCTTTGCGCGAGCGCCCGTTCGTCGAATATGGCGGCTCGACGGCGGCTTCGACAGAATGCCGCAGCGGGAGGCGAGGGGATCGCTCATCTCGAAGCAGTTCGTCGATTGCGGCGTCGTCGAGCTTGCCAATCGTCCTCCCCGACTTGCCGGTCGAAGCCGCCGCATCGACGGATTCGTTCGTCCCGGCGAACTCGGCAAGTGCGATGGTCTTGCGCTCAATCGCGAGTTTGTCCTGGTCTTCTTCAAGTTCGCGGCGTCGCTGACGCAGAAGCGTTTCCTCGGTGGCGATCGCCGACTGCCGGCGGCGCAGGTCCTCGACCTGCTGCTCGAGCTTCGCACGCGTATCGGCAATCTCCTTTTCGAGGGCTGCGTTGCGGGTGGAGAAGGACGCTTCACTCTGATCGCGGCGCTGTCTCAGCTCGTCCTCCAGCTTCGCGAGACGCTCGTCGATGTCGCGCTCGACCTCGAGCAGACGCGCGGCGCAGCGGGCTTCGGCTTCGGACTCGCTGCGGCTCAGCTCCGCCAGACGCTGGGCCATTTCCGATTCGACCCGACCGCGCAGCTCCTCCATCGACGCGAGTTCGCGATCTTCGTGTTCGGCCTCGAGCTGCTCGCGATACTTTGCGTTTTCCTCCTCGATTTGCCGCTCGCGCGCCGCAATCTGGGCCCGTTCAAGCTCGATGGCCTGGTCGGCGCCGCGCCGGGCGCTTTCGATGGCCGCCTGCTCGGCCGCCATGACCGCCGTGAATTCGTCGCGCTGCGCCTTGCACGCGGCGTCTTCGCGCTGCAGTGCCTCAAACTTGACATCAAGCTCCCTGCGGCGGCGCTCGAGCGTTTCCTCTTCCCTGCCCAGCTCGGCGGCGCGGGCCGCGACGGCTTCCTGATGGGCGTCGATCTGGGTGGAGCGGGCTTGCAGCTCCTCGGCCTGGCGGTTCGTCTGCTCCACCAGGTCCTTCAACCGCTGGACATCCACAGCCTCTTCGTTTTGCCGGGAAAGAAACTGCCGGTTCTGGGCGGCGACCTCCGCATATTCCTCCTCGAGGCGATCGCGATAGTTTTCCAACTGCGCGGCCTTTTCGGCCAGTCTCGTTTCACGCTCCTCAACATCTCGCTCGTCGTCGGCCAGCTTGCGAAGCCCCGCCTCGAAAGTCCGCCGGGCCTGCTCAAGCTGCTTTTGTTCGTCTTCGAGCTCGCGGCGACGCGCATCGATCAAGGTCTGATCGTCACGAACCTGATCCGAGCGGCCCGTCAACGTCTCGCGCTCGCGCAGGAACTCAAGCCGCTCCGCGTCAAACGCCTTCCGCTTCGACTCCAATGCGCCGAACTCGGCGACGAGGCGCGATTTGCGGCTCTGATGCCGTTCGACTTTTTCAGCGAGACGGCGGCGCAATTGCCGCGTCTCCTCGATCCTCTCGGCCAGCCGGCGGCGGGCCTCTTCCGCTTCGGCGCGCTCGGATTCTAGACCGTCCCGCGATTCCTTCAGGACGCGCTCGCGGTCGCGCAAGGCGAGGGTGTCGCGTTCGGCCCGGGCGGCTTCCGCCTTGACCCTTTCGGTTTCACGGGCAACTTCGGCGCGATCGTCGACGAGAGCGCGATCCTTTTCGTTGAATGCTTCCTGAACTTTGGCCAAATCGGCACGATTCGTTGCGAGCTTATTGCGCTCCTCGTCAATCTCGGAATTGCGCTGCAGCAGCTCGGCCGTCTGCGATTCGAGCCGCAGACGTTCGAACGCAAGCATTTCCTGCTCTTTGGTCGACTCCAGCCGCATATCCTCGACGGCTTTTTCCTGCTCGGACAGCCGGGCCTTTGCCTCGCTCAGCGCGATCAGCTCCTTTTCAAGTGCCTCACGCTCGGCGCGCACCTGCTCCAGCGCGGCATGCCGCTCGGTTTCGACGAGGGCCAGACCCGCCTCGCGCTCGCTGTCGAACTGCGCCCGCGCGGCGTCGCATTCCAGTTCACTCTTTCGGGCGCGATGCTCGATGTCGGCCGCCTGCATGACGCGGTCGCTGATCTGCCGCTCGCGCTCGTTTAGTTCCTTTTCAAGCGATTCGAGCCGCGCCCGCTCGGATTCAACTTCGCGGCGCAGTGCCGTGATCTCGCCGCGATCGCGCTCCAGCGCACCCTCCCGCTGGCGCAGGGCGTCCTCCCGCTGGCGGAGCGCTTCCTCGCGCTGAACTACCTCGGTGATCCGGTGCGCCAGGGCCTTCTTTTCCTGTTCGAGTGCCTCGAGCTTCTGGCGAAAGGCCTCAAGCTCGCGGGCATCGATCGACGTCGCCTGCGCCCGGGCGGACAACTCCCGCGACTGCGCTTCAAGCTCCGCCGAACGCGTCGCCAGTTCCGCGCGCAGAACTTCGATTTGTTTCTTCCCGTTCTCGATTTCGATGCGCCCGGCCTCGATCTCGGAACGCACCTTCTCAACGGCCGCAATTTTCTGATGAAGCTCGACCTGGGCCTTGTCGAACTGCGCCCTCTGAACCTTGAGCGCCTCGGCCTCAGCGCCAAGTTGAAGCGTGACGCGATTGTTCCGCAGGGCGATCTCGGCGGCTTCATCGCGATCGCGCTGGGTGAGTTGGCGATCCTGATCGAGCGCCGATTCCGAACGTTCGATGCGGGCCTGCCACTCCTTCAGACGGCGCTCGCGAATTTCGAGCGCCTCTGACATTTTGGCCAGTTCCGTGTCGCTTCCGGACAGCGTGCGCTCCCGCTCGCGGAGGGCGGTTTCGCGCTCCGCCAACTGTTGCCGGAGTATCTCGACCGAGTCCGATTGTTCCTTGAAACGGGCCTCGCTTTTTGCAAGCTGTTCCCGCGCCTGGCTGACTTCCAACTCCCGCTGCCGGACCGAATCTTCGACCTCGGCCCGCAATCGGTCCGCCTCGTCAGCGATTTCCTCCCGACGGCGTGAAATCTCATTTTCCAGTTGCTGGTGCCGAACCTTCAGTTCGGCCTCGAACGCCTCACGCCGCCGTTCCAACGCCACGTCGGTGCCGCTCAGGCGGCTCTGCAGGTCGTTCTGAATTTCGGCAGCCTCGGCCTCGAACGCGGCGCGGCGCTGGACCCAGTCGGCTTCCAACGCGGCGCGGCGGCTCTGTATTTCGTCATTGAGCAGGCGGCGCTGCGTCTCGATGTCGCGCTCGATGGCCTGCCGCTTCGCCTCGACCTCGCCCAACAGCCCCAATTCGCGGGCCTCCAGTGTCTCCTCGGTGGTGCGCTTGAATTCTTCAAGCTCGGCGCGAACGCCTTCAAGCTCGCCCGCCCGGTCCTCCAGCAATTGCTCGCGGGCAACCAGGTCTGACTGGCGGGCGTGCAGCTCCGTCTCAAATTCCTCGCGGCGCGCGTTGAACGCGGCCTCGGCCCGTTCGAGAGTGATGCGTTTCTGCTCGAACGCATCGGTCTGTTCGCGCAGGGCCTGGGCCTGCTCGATGATCGACGCTTCGCGCTTCGCGATGAGCGTCCGGGTGTGATCCAGCTCCTCTTCGCGGCGCCGCGTGACTGCCAGCACATCTGCCTGCAAACGAGCGATCTGCGCCTCTAACTCGGCCTTGCGCTCGGAGAGTTCCGTCTCGTGTTCGGCTCGCCTGCGGTTGATTTCCTCCTCAAGTCCCTGATTGCGGACGCGGAATTCCTCTTCCCGGTCGCGTTGGATCTGCTCAAGCTCCGCGATCCGCGATTGAAACTCCTCTTCGCGGTCGCGCTGCGATTTCTCCAGCTCGCCGGCCTTTCCGGTGTATTCCGCCTCGAACTGGCCACGGGTGCGCTCCAGATCGGATTTGCGCGCCTCGTGTTCGCGGTCGTACTCGCTCCGCGTGCGCTCCAGCTCGGACTTGCGCGCCTCGAGTTCGCGGTCGTACTCGCTGCGCGTGCGCTCCAGATCCGACTTGCGGGCCTCGTGGTCGTTGTCGTACTCGCGGCGCGTGCGTTCGAGCTGCGCTTGCAGCTCGTCGAGCTCGCGCAAGCGCGAGCGCGAGGCGCTTTCAAGCGATTCCCGCTCTTGTTCCAGCTCGCGCCGGCGGGCTTCGGTTGCCTCACGGACGCCGGCTTCGATTTTTTCTTCCAGCCCGCGGCGCTCTGCCTCGATGGCGAGCTTCTCATCCTCGACACGCGTTTTTGACTTGTCGAATTCCGCCCGCGCCTCAGCCAACTCGGCCGCGGCCCGGTCGATCTCCGCGCGTTGCTCGACCAGCATTTCCTTCTGGCTCTTCGTCGATTCGAGGAGCTCTTGGGCCTTGGCCTGCAAACGGTCGCGATAGGCCTTGAGCCGCTCGCGCTCCTGGGCGAGTTCCTGACTCAGTTTTTGAGCTCGCTCGTCGAGTGCTTGCTGGGCCAGCGCGACCCGGTCGCGAATCTGGGATACGCGGGAATCATCGGTTGCCGAAGGGTTGCTGCCGGCCGAACGACCCTGTGACGCGCGGTCGCGCATGCGCCGCGCCTCTTCCTGGGCCTGCCTGATCTCCGCAGCCAGCCGGAACTTGTCGGTGTCGTTCAGGATGCCTTCGGTGAACCCGAAATGATCGGGCGTTGCCGGAGTATTCAGGGATTTTTCCATTGCTGCGTCGCCTTGACCTGCCTCAACTGGCGGGTGGTACCGCGGTGGGCTCTCCATTTCACCCGAATGCTCATTCCATTCTACCCCCGAGAGATCGAGTTCGGCAGAGGGGTTTTCCGAGGTCGCGGCACGAAAAACCATCGCCGACCCCGGCTCAATCGCGGCATGGGATGTCCGAAAGCGAACGGCCGAGCGCGGTCCGGAAAGCTCTTCTTCGCCCATCAAATCCTTGAGCGCGCCGTAGCCCGTGCCGCGCGTCAGCTTGGCGAGGATGGCTGCGTCCTCTGAATTGGAATCGAGCCATTGGGCGACCTTTGTCACGCGCTGTGACGCGTTCGTCAGGCGTCCGAGATCGGCGGCCAAGTCGCCTCCGGACGTGGTTTCACCCAGCGCCGCGGATTGGGTCGAGCGGGGCCTGGACGTCGCAGTCGCATCAAAGCCTGGAACCGACGCATCGAAAGCAGAACCGGGATCCGCCGGATCGGCTGATTCGGGGATTCCGGCGGCGGACCGTGGGCGTGTCTCCTGCTCCATAAAAAAAGCTGCTCCGTGCGTGACCGGCGCGATCGACGGAGATGTCAGATCGACTGCACCGAACAGCCGGGACTCACCGCTCACGCAAAACGGCGTCCCATCAGTTTTAGTAGACTCTATTCGTAATCCAGCTCTTTGATCCTGTATTCATCGGGCAGCGCTGGCACGGCCGATTCGTTTCGATCGCCGCGTTGGTTACTCACAGTTCTGGTCTTTCCGGCGGCACTTTCCTGTGCCTCGTCGTCCGGGCCGTCCTCGGGGCCGGGATGGATTCGCCAGGACCGCTGCATGGCATCGAGCCCGAGGCCGGGGGTCGCGGCCGCAGCGTCCTCGTCTGCCATCGCATCGGCACTGCGTGCCGCCGCTTCCGCCAGCGCCGCAGCGCGGCGCGCCCGGCTGAAGGCATCGATTTCCGCCTCGAGATGATCGAGTGCTTCGTGTCGCGGCTCGGTTTCCTCCTCAACGATCCGCGGGGTTGTGTTGAATTCCGACGCGATGCGGCGCAGCGGCGCGTCGATCGGATCGTTGGCCTCGCGGGTGGCGCGGAGGTGGGCGTGATTCAACCCCGCCAGCTCCTGCACCTTCGTATCGAGATCGATTCGCCTTGCTTCCAGCTCCGATTCGATCTCCGATAGCCGCACGCCGAGAACCTGCTCCAACTCGCCGGCCGTCTTCTCCATCTCGCCGCGGGCGACATCCTCGATTTCGATGCGCCGCGTGCGCAATTCGGCTTCGCGCGCCTCCAGGTCGGCCTGCTGGCGAACCATTTCCTTTTCGATGCTCATGCGCTTCTCGCGAGCGGCCTTCGCGAGCTTGGCGGCCTTCCGCTTCAGCTCCGACTGGCGAGCCAGCAGGCGTTGCCGTTCCAGCTCCAGCTTGTGCAGGAGGGCGCGTTCGCGGGCCTCCAGGCTTTCCTGAAGTTCGTCGATCGACTCGCTCTCGCGCACCAGCTCCTGGTGAACGTGCTCGCTTTCCGTCAGCCGCTCGCGAATGGTGCCCTCTTCGGCATCCAGTGTCTTCAATCTCGCCAAAAGCGGCGAGCGTTCCTTGCGGATCGACTCGCGCGCCGTGGTCAGCGAACGGAAACGCTGCTCCAGCGACATTTCCCGCCCTTTAAGCTTCTCCTGCCGGCGGGTCAGGCCGCGGCGCTGCCGCTCGGTCTCGAAGCGCAAAGTCTCGACCAGCGCTTCGCCCCGTTCGATTTCCTTTCGCTCGGCCTGGGCGACGCGAATCAGCTCAGCCACGCGCTCTTCGAGCGTCTTGATCGAGTCTTCGTCTGCGTACGAGCGCGGATCGTTGAGAAGCCGTTCGGTTTCCTTGACGTTGAAATCGGTTGTTTCGAGAAAATCCGCGTCGCCGCTGACGAGTCTGCGGACCTGCGACTCGCCGGCGACATATTCGACGAACGCGCTCTGCGCGGGCTGATCGTGGATTTCGAGAACGCTCCGCGGATCGCCGTCGCCTCTGAGCGCAACCGATTTGCTTGCACCGCCCTCGCTCGCGGCGCCGTTGCCGCCCTTTGACGCTTCGACGAGCGCCTTCGCCTGCATCTGAAGCAAGGCCCGCTTTTCGCGGAGACGCTGGCGTTCACGAAGAATTTCCTCTCGATGCTTCTGCGCCCGCGCGTCCAGTGCCCGCTGTGCTTCGGACACTCGGCGGCGCATCTCGGCCGTTTTCATTTGGAGGTTCTCTGCCTTGCGCAGGATTGCCTCGGGGGACAGGCCCTTCGTCGACTCGGGCAGCGGATCGCATTCTTGACTCTCGGACTGCTCCGCGATTTCTGTTTGATCGGCATTGGAGTCCGCGCGATGCCGGAGGTCGTTCGACTCTGCTTCCGCGAGCCGCGACAGGCTGGACCCCGCGTCCTCAACGATTTGACCGAAGTAATTTGCCCGCTCGAAGTCCGTGATAGCCGGGCCTTGCGGCGCGGCGTTCGTTATTTCTGCGCGTCCGGTGGCGTCATTTCGGTCGGCGTATTTCCCCGCCACCAACTCCGTCACCATGCCGGCGAGGGGAGCGCTCGTGGTGTCGGGCGCAGCCGGGGACTCGCTGTCTGAAAAACGACCGCCGATGCTTTGTTCATAGGTCGGCTCGTTTTCAACTTCGAAAATGAATTCATAGGAGCCGACCCCGATCGTATTGCCGTCCTGAAGCAGGGCCATCGCGACGGGCCGACCGTCGACGAACGTCAACCGATCGCCGGTCAAATCGCGCGCGACGGGACCGCGATCGGTCCACACAATCAAACAGTGCCGCGGGTGAACGCCCGCATCCTTGATCACCACGTCGCTCCCGCCGTCACTGCCGATTAGAAGAACGGGATCAATGCTGGTAATCAGCCCGAACTCTTCATCCCCGTGCAGTGCAAAGATCGGATGCTGGATCGCGGCGTTCGACGATTCGCCATCGACTTCAACTCGAAATTCGAATGCGCCGATCTTCACGCGGTCCCCACTCGCGAGACGCGCCCACCGAACGAGCTGGCCGTTCAGCAACGCGCCCCCTCGGGCGCCCAGATCGCACAAGTATCCCGATCCGGCATACTTCACGATCGCCGCATGCGCGGCGGCCACGTCCTCTGACTCCAGGATGACATCACATGCGTCGCCGGAACCGAGGATCGAAATCACGTGATTGAGCGGGCAGTCGCTCTGCGGCCCGTCGGCCGTCAACGCCGCCAGCCGCAGTCCCACACATCCCGACGCCGTCGTTTGTTGAATCGTGCTCACGAGCCGAGTCCCTCGTCCATCAGCGGCCGCGACCGGACCATCCATGTCCGTTCCCTGGGGCTTCGAAGACACCATCCCGCCGGGGCCCAAGCCCCCCGCGTGACCATTTTCGACTCCCGGCAACCGCCAAGATTTCCTATTCAACGGACTTTTGGCCCGATAAAGGCGAGCGAAAAGCGTATGGCGGTTTGTGCAAACGGCAAACCTAGGTCACATCGCTATTTATCGGACGACATCGGCGGTTGGAAATACCGGATA